>JBHAFM010000030.1:0-12719 GCA_041856175.1 Sediminibacterium sp. | reverse complement strand
TTGAAGATCAGTGATACGACTTCAATGTTGACCAATCTACTGCGTAAGAGCGATACCCTGATTATGCTGTCGAATCTTTTACGCAAGTCAGATACCTCTGTCATGCTCAGTAACCTGCTGCGACAATCAGACACGGCTTCAATGCTGACCAATCTATTGCGCAAGAGTGATACGTTGACGATGTTATCAAACCGTTTAAAGATCAGCGACACGACCAATATGCTAAGTGGGTATGGAAGGTCGGGTCAGTTGGTGAAGTACAGTGATACGGCTTCGATGCTCTCGAACCGTTTGAAGATCAGCGACACCACCAATATGTTAAGCGGCTACGGCAGGTCGGGCCAGTTAGTGAAGTATAGCGATACCGTTTCCATGTTGTCAAACCGCTTAAAGATCAGTGATACGACTTCAATGTTGACCAATCTACTGCGTAAGAGTGATACCCTAACGATGTTGTCGAATCTTTTACGGAAATCAGATACATCTGTCATGCTCAGCAACCTGCTGCGACAATCAGACACGGCTTCCATGCTGACAAATTTATTACGCAAGAGTGATACTCTGACAATGTTGTCAAACCGTTTAAAGATCAGCGATACAACGAATATGCTGAGCGGCTATGGAAGGTCAGGGCAATTGGTGAAATACAGTGACACAGCTTCAATGCTGTCAAACCGTTTGAAGATCAGCGATACGACCAATATGTTAAGTGGTTATGGAAGATCGGGCCAGTTGGTGAAGTACAGCGACACCGCCTCGATGCTGTCGAACCGTTTAAAAATTAGTGATACGACTAACATGTTAAGTGGCTATGGCAGGTCAGGTCAGTTAGTGAAATATAATGATACAGCTTCAATGCTGACTAATTTGTTGCGCAAGAGCGATACCCTGACGATGTTGTCGAATCTTTTACGCAGATCAGATACATCTGTCATGCTCAGCAATTTGCTGCGACAATCAGATACAGCCTCGATGCTGACGAATCTGCTGCGTAAGAGTGATACCCTGACGATGTTATCGAATCGTTTGAAGATCAGTGATACGACCAACATGTTAAGCGGCTACGGCAGATCCGGCCAATTGGTGAAATACAGTGATACAGCTTCGATGCTGTCGAACCGGTTGAAGATCAGCGATACCACCAATATGCTGAGCGGCTATGGAAGGTCGGGTCAGTTGGTGAAATACAATGACACGGCTTCAATGTTGTCGAACCGTTTAAAAATTAGTGATACAACTAACATGCTGAGCGGTTATGGCAGGTCGGGCCAGTTAGTGAAGTATAGTGACACAGCTTCGATGCTATCGAATAGATTAAAGATCAGTGATACGACCAATATGCTGAGCGGCTACGGAAGGTCAGGCCAGTTGGTGAAATACAATGATACTGCTTCGATGCTAACCAATCTACTGCGTAAGAGTGATACGCTGACGATGTTGTCAAACCGCTTGAAGATCAGTGATACGACTAATATGCTAAGTGGGTACGGCAGGTCAGGGCAGTTGGTGAAATATAGTGACACGGCTTCGATGTTGACTAACCTTCTGCGTAAGAGTGATACGCTGACAATGTTATCGAACTTATTGCGTAAGAGTGACACCCTGACGATGCTGTCGAATCGTTTGAAGATTAGTGACACCACCAACATGCTGAGTGGCTATGGCAGGTCAGGTCAGTTAACAAAATATAGTGATACGGCTTCGATGCTGTCGAATCGTTTGAAGATCAGCGATACCGTAACAATGATGTCGGGCTATGCACGGACAGGCAATCTGCCTGGTACAGCAAACCCCACTGCTGTCATCGGTTTAACTGCAGTAAATGGTACTGCTGTAACAACTATGAGAAGCGATGCCGCCCCTGCATTATCCCAAAGTATTATTCCCACCTGGACAGGCTTGCACACATTTACGGGTGGTATTAATTCAACAGGCGTTGCTGTTAACCTGAACGTGAGCTCAAACTTCCCTACCAATATCAATACAGGAACCTCTACTGGTAATGTTGCCATAGGTGGAACCGGAGCCATGCAGATCGATATTGGATCGGGGGGCACAGGCATCAAGACGATTAATATCGGAACAGGCGCTATTGGTAATGTTATTAGTCTCGGTACGACGACAGGTGCCGCTTCACTAACAGAGAAGGTTGGAACGGGTAATTATAGCCTGGATGGGGTAGGAGCTTCCACCTATACAATCGGTGCCTCTACTACAACCGGAACCATTACAATTGGCGGTACTGCACAAACAGGCAACATTACCCTCGGATCATCTTCTGGTACACAAACATTGAACCTTGGTACCGGTGCCGGCGCTGCAACGGTGAATATTGCCAATGGCCTTGCCGGTAATACTGTAACTATTGCGAATGGTGCCAATACCAGCGGGCAAACCGTTAACATTGCAGCGGGTGCAAATGCTGCCAATAATACCATTAATATTGGTTCAGGAGTAAATACAGCCGGCGTAATAGCGGTAACAATTGGAAGCAACACCAACCTTGCCAATACCACACTGATTCAAGGCGGTAACGGTACTGGTGCAATCACCCTGACACCGCAAACAACAGGTACGATCGTTATCGGAGCCACTGCGGGTACAGGCGCAATTACCCTTGGTTCTTCTTCTGCTGCGCAAGCTGTTAATGTAGGTGCGGGTACAGGTGCCTCCACGGTAAATATTGCCAATGGCCTTAGTGGTAATACTGTAACTATTGCGAACGGCGCTAACACGAGCGCCCAGGTAATTAACATAGGTGCAGGTGCTAGCGCTGCAAACAATACCATCAGTATTGGCACCGGTACGAATACTGCCGGTGTAACCGCAGTATCCATCGGTTCAAGCGCTGCCCGGGCCAACACACTGACTTTAGAAGCAGGCACTGGTAACATTACAATAGGTAATAGTGCCAATGCCAGGACCTGGAACGTAGGCGCCGGTAATGCCATTCAGACCGTAAACCTGTTTAGCAACGCAACACCGGCTAACGTTATTAATATTGGCGGGGCAGCTTCTACAACTACGATCGGTTCAGTAAAAAATACGATTGGCATTGCAGGTACTGCAAGCGGAAATGGTGTACGTATTGGTAATAGCAGGTTTTCTATGAACCACCCTTTAGCACCCATAAGTAGTTTGGGAGGAAGTCTTACGCCAACTGCCGCACAAATTTTTGATGCCGGTTTATTTGTCTATACTGCTGCAGGCAATTTCACCCTTCCGACGGCTGCAACTTTGGTGGCTGCAATGCCAGGAACTCCTGCTGTTGGCGACGTATTTACTTTTGCTATTTTTACAACAGGTGCCTTTACAGCCACTCTTGTAACAAATACAGGCATAACTATAGTCGGGGGAACTACTACAGCACAAAGAGCAACCAGGGTTGTGTATTGTTATGTTACCAATGTTACTTCCGGGTCTGAGGCAATTTCAGTGTATTAAATGCAGCTGATTTTGTATAATTTTAAAGGGAAAGTGAAAAAAGACAGGCTGGAATAATAACAACTAAAATCAATCGCTTGAAAACAAAGACGCTCCTATTTATTGTAATGACCTTTGTGTCCCTGAATGTGATTGCCCAAAAGCAGTCCGCCAAAGGAAACAATAATGTACAGGCACCGGTAAAACTGGTTTCTGCTGCAGACACCATGCAATATACCCTGGGCGCCTTTGTGGCCCAGTGGATCAACAGTAACGGCTTTTTGATCACCAGCCCCGCATTGTTTTTGAATGGGATGGATGATATGTTTAAAAACAGGCCGAGACTGATACCCGATTCTTCCATCGGCCCGCGGGTGGCTGCTTACCAGCGTGCCGGCCAGCTGGAAAGGGCAATCAGGCAGGAGCAGCAGTTATTTGCAGCGCTTAGGGACAGGCCCGGGGTGGGAATGCTTCCCAACGGTGTCAGGTATGTCATCCTGAAAACAGGGAAAGGATTGCATCCATCGGAGGCCGATTCTGTGGAGATGAACTTAATTGCAAAACTGGCCGATGGCACAGTGGTGGAAGATACCTATCAGAATAAAAGAACCTTTATTGCCACTACCAACAGTTTTTTCCCCGGATTGAACGACGCTTTGCCCATGATGTCGGAAGGCTCGCGGTGGCAATTATTCATACCGGCTATTTTAGCCTATGGTGAAAGAGGAACCACACTGATACCCCCGAACAGCGCCCTGGTCATAGAAGTGGAATTGGTGGCAGTCAGGACCCCCAAAAAATAGCGTCAACCGGGTTATTATTGGCTTAATGGGCCCGATTGTCCCTGCCCCGACTAAATAATTTAATCCTGGCCAGGCCATTGTACAATCACCAGAATCAGTACCTTTGCCGCTCGAAAAAATAATTAAACACTTTATGGCTGACTTGAAATTTCAACGCAACTTTGGTATTGCCGCGCACATTGATGCCGGTAAAACCACTACCACCGAGCGTATCCTGCGCTATACCGGTATGATTCACAAGATTGGAGAGGTGCACGATGGTGCAGCTACCACCGACTGGATGGAGCAGGAAAAAGAAAGAGGTATCACCATTACTTCAGCAGCCGTAAGCTGCCAGTGGAACTTCCCAACTGTTTTGGGAAAGGCTACTTCCGATACTAAAAAATACTATTTCAATATCATTGATACGCCGGGCCACGTGGATTTTACCGTTGAGGTAGAACGTTCCATGCGTGTACTGGATGGCTTGATCGCCCTGTTCTCTGCAGTTGATGGTGTAGAACCACAATCTGAAACAGTATGGCGCCAGGCGAACCGTTATAAAGTTCCGCGTATCGGATTCGTTAATAAAATGGACCGTTCCGGGGCAGACTTCCTGATGGTGGTTAACCAGGTAAAAGAAATGCTCGGTGCTAAAGCCGTGCCTTTGCAATTGCCCATCGGTGCAGAAGACAACTTTACTGGCGTGGTGGATCTGATCAAAATGAAAGGGATCATCTGGCATATGGAAACAGAAGGGATGACTTTTGATGAGATCCCTGTTCCGGCAGATATGGTGGAAGAAGCCAACGAATGGAGGCAGAACCTGGTGGAAGCCGTTGCTGAATATGACGAAGGACTGATGGAAAAATTCTTTGAAGATCCTGCGAGCATTACAGAAGACGAAATGCATGAAGCCATCCGCAAGGCAACGATCGACCTCAGCATCGTTCCGATGATGTGTGGTTCTTCTTTCAAAAACAAAGGAGTACAGACTGCACTTGATGCCGTTTGTCGTTACCTGCCTTCACCAATTGATATTGAGGATACTGTTGGTACAGATCCTGATACCGGGAAAGAAATTACACGTAAACCCGATCCCAAAGAACCGTTTGCAGCCCTGGCCTTCAAGATCATGACCGATCCTTTCGTGGGCCGCTTGGCCTTCTTCAGGTGCTATTCCGGTCACCTCGATGCGGGTAGCTATGTCCTGAATGTGAGAAGCGGAAAGAAAGAGCGTATCAGCCGTATCATGAAGATGTTTGCCAACAAGCAGAACCCGATCGATTTCATCGAAGCTGGTGATATTGCTGCGGCAGTAGGTTTTAAAGAGATCAAGACCGGAGATACCCTTTGCGATGAAAACCATCCGATCACACTGGAAAACATGTTCATTCCAGAACCGGTGATTGCCATTGCAATTGAACCCAAAACCCAGGCCGACGTTGATAAAATGGGTATGGCAATTGCCAAATTAGTGGAGGAAGATCCAACCCTGCGTGTGAATACAGACGAAGATACCGGTCAGACCATCCTGCGTGGAATGGGAGAGTTGCACCTTGAGATCATCATTGACCGTATGCGTCGTGAGTTTAAAGTAGAAGTAAACCAGGGTGCTCCCCAGGTAGCTTATAAAGAAGCATTCGGCAATACGATCGAACACCGCGAAGTGTTGAAGAAACAATCAGGTGGACGTGGTAAGTTCGCTGATATCCAATTCTCTATCGGTCCCGCTGATGAAGAATGGCTGAAAGAGAACGAAGGCAAGCATTTCCAGTTCGTGAATGACCTCTTCGGTGGTTCTATTCCTAAAGAGTTTGTTCCTGCTATTAATAAAGGGTTTGAAACTTCAATGACAACAGGTGTATTGGCCGGTTACCCGGTTAATAACATGAAAGTAAGGGTGTTCGACGGCAGCTACCACGATGTGGATTCTGATGCCATGAGCTTTGAATTGTGTGCCAGGGCAGGTTTCCGCGAAGCAGGCCGTAAAGCAAAGCCAACCCTGCTGGAACCAATCATGAGAGTGGAAGTGCTGACCCCTGATCAATACATGGGTGACGTAACAGGTGACCTGAACCGCCGCCGCGGTATGCTGGAGGGTATGGACAGCCGTGCCAACCTGCAGGTGATCAAGGCAAAAGTGCCGCTGAGCGAAATGTTTGGTTATGTAACCCAACTGCGTTCATTGTCATCAGGCCGCGCCACTTCAACCATGGAGTTCAGCCATTACTCACCGGCTCCGAACAATATCGCGGAAGAAGTGATTGCGAAAAGCAAGGGTAAGGTGAAGATAGAAGATTAAGCTGTCCATCGATAGCTGACTAAAATAGAGCCCCGTTCAGGTATGGACGGGGCTTTTTCGTGAAACCCACGTTTTTTTAAGATTTATTTGCCTTTTCCGGCAAAATTCTTTTAAAATTTCTTGCCTATTCAATTACAGCTCCCTACCTTTGCAACCCCAATCAGAAAATTGGGTTTTGACTATGTCTCAGCGAATCAGAATCAAATTACAATCATACGATCACAACTTAGTAGATAAATCTGCCGAGAAAATCGTAAAAACAGTGCGCAGCACTGGTGCCGTAGTAACTGGTCCAATCCCCTTGCCTACACACAAGCGGATTTTTACTGTACTGCGTTCACCACACGTGAATAAGAAGAGCCGTGAGCAGTTTCAATTAGCTACTCACAAGCGTTTACTTGATATCTATACTTCTTCTTCAAGAACAGTAGATGCACTGAGTAAATTAGACCTGCCTTCTGGTGTGGAAGTTGAGATCAAGGCTTGATGCTATAAGCCGGAAGCTTCAAACCGCAGCTCACAAGCCAGGTTGAAGCGATTAGTTCTTATCAAATAAAATTCATCTGCCAACCCTGCCTAAGCGGGAAAAAGCAGCTCTGATTGAAATAAACGATGGTTTTCTGGTATAAATCAGCAATGATAAAACCAGCAATCGTCAAATACATATAAACAGGCCCTTCGAGGTTTGTTTACTTCCGGTACTTCCTCTTTCCCGATTTAACATCGGGGGAAACAATGGAAAAGGTCGGCAGGAAACAAGGATTGAATTCCGCTTCATCGGCGGAATGTCCTCAATTACCTCTGCGGGGCATAAACCGCAAAACGATGAAAGGTATTATTGGTAAAAAAATCGGGATGACCAGCATCTTCGCAGCAGATGGCAAGCAAACAGCTTGTACCATCATCGAAGCTGGTCCATGTACCGTAACACAGGTCAAGACACAAGAGTCTGACGGCTACACTGCACTGCAATTAGCATTTGGCGACAAAAAAGAAAAGCACTCCACTAAGGCTGAGCTGAACCACTTCGCAAAAGCCCAGACTGCCGCTAAAAAATTCGTAAAAGAATTCCGCAACTATTCCATAGAAAAAGCATTAGGTGAATCCATCACCGTAGACATTTTCGCTGAAGGCGATAGTGTTGAAGTAGTGGGTACTACCAAGGGTAAGGGTTTCCAGGGTGTTGTAAAACGCCATGGTTTCTCTGGTGTGGGTGAAGCATCGCATGGTCAGCACGACCGTCAGCGCGCCCCGGGTTCTATCGGTGGTTCTTCTTATCCTTCAAGAGTATTCAAGGGGATGAGAATGGCTGGCCGTATGGGTGGCGACAGGGTGAAAATGAAAGGCCTGAAAGTGGTAAAGATATTCCCTGAAAAGAACTATATCCTGATCAGCGGATCGGTTCCTGGCCATAACGGTTCCATCGTTTTAATCCAGAAGTAATCACACTTTAATTCAGAATGATCATGCAAGTAGATGTATTAAATATAAAAGGACAGAAAACCGGCAGAACGGTAGAATTACCGGCTGAGATTTTCGGTATCGAGCCAAACGATCATGTGATCTACCTGGCTGTAAAACAATACCTGGCTGCAGGCCGTCAGGGTACGCATAAAGTAAAAACCCGTGCCGAAGTACATGGTGCCAGCCGCAAGCTGCACAAGCAGAAAGGTACCGGTGGTGCCCGTAAAGGTAATATCCGTAACCCTTTGTACAAGGGTGGTGGTACCATCTTCGGACCCAAACCACACGCTTACGATTTCAAACTGAACCGTAAAGTGAAAGACCTGGCCAAGATCTCTGCTTTAAGTTATAAAGCAAAAGAAAATGCCATTGTTGTGGTAGAAGATATCACTATGGAAACACCAAAGACCAAACAATTGCTTGAGGTAATGAAGAACCTGAATGTGGCAGACAAAAAAGCATTGGTGGTATTGCCTGAATACAATGATAACCTGTACCTGAGCACCCGTAACGTGCCAAATGTAGCCAGCACTTTGCTGTCTGACATCAACACTTACGAGATCGTGAATGCAGATGTACTGGTGATCACTGAAAACACAGCTAAGATCTTCGCTGAAGACGAGGCGGAAGTAGTAGCATAAATTAAGAAACGTTTCAACTATATATAAAATGAAACAGAGCGACGTATTAATAAAGCCCATTTTGACTGAGAAAGCAAATGCTCAGCAGGAAAAACTGAGAAGGTATGCTTTTAAAGTAGACCGTAAGGCCAACAAACTGGAGATCAAGAAAGCAGTAGAAACATTCTATGGTGTGAACGTTATTGACGTAAACACTGCTGTAGCGCCAGGTAAAAACAAAGCCCGTTATACAAAAGCCGGTTTCATCCAGGGGATGAAGTCTGCTTACAAAAAGGCTTTTGTAACAGTAGCAGAAGGAGAGACAATAGATCTGTACGCAAATATTTAATTATAGCATGCGAAGCTGAAAAATTCGCAATAAAAAAAGAAGACAATGGCACTGAAGAAGTACAAACCGATGACCGCCGGAACACGCTGGAGAATCGGTAATGCTTATGCTGAGATCACCACCGACAAACCTGAGAAGAGTTTGCTGGAGCCGCAGAAAAACACTGCTGGCCGTAACTCCCAGGGACGCCGCGCTATGCGCTACATGGGTGGTGGAAACAAGCACCACTATCGTATCATCGATTTCAAAAGAAATAAAAGAGATATCGCTGCTACCGTAGTATCTATTGAATACGATCCGAACCGTACAGCATTCATCGCGTTACTGCAATATGCTGATGGTGAAAAAAGATACATCATTGCCCCACAGGGTTTACAGGTTGGAACAACCGTAATCGCAGGTGATGAAGCAGCGCCTGAAATAGGCAATGCATTGCTGATGAAGAATATGCCTTTGGGTACCATGATTCACAACATTGAACTGCAGCCTGGCCAGGGTGGTAAAATGGTAAGAAGCGCCGGTGCTTCTGCACAGTTAGCGAACAAGGAAGAAAAATATGCTGTACTGAAAATGCCTTCCGGCGAACTCAGGAAAGTATTGATCAACTGCTATGCTACCGTAGGTGTGGTTTCTAACAGCGACCATAACCTGGAAACTGCCGGTAAAGCAGGTAAAAACCGCTGGAAAGGCGTTCGCCCGCGTGTACGTGGTGTAGCGATGAACCCGGTAGATCACCCGATGGGTGGTGGTGAAGGAAGGGCTTCCGGCGGACATCCACGCAGCAGAACAGGTAAATACGCTAAGGGTGAGAAGACGCGCACCAAAGGAAAGGGCAGCGATAAGCTGATCATCCAGCGCAGAGACGGAAAAAAATTAGCTAAATAACCAACCGGCTAACCAACTAATAAACTAATAGACCAGTAAACAAAATAAATTATGGGTCGTTCGATTAAAAAAGGTCCTTACGTAGACGCTAACCTGGAAGGTAAAGTGCTCGGCATCAATGATGGTAAAGCCAAGAAAGGTGTGATCAAAACCTGGAGCCGTCGCAGCACCATTACTCCTGATTTTGTTGGGCACACATTTGCAGTGCACAATGGAAACAAGTTCATTCCGGTGTATGTAACAGAATTTATGGTAGGTCACAAATTAGGTGAATTTGCCCCTACCCGTAACTTCAAAGGGCACGCAGGTACTAAAAAATAGTTAATAGTTTGTAGCCTTAAACTACAAACCACAAACCAATAAAGCAATGGAAGCAGTAGCTAAACTGAACAATTATCCTACAGGGCCGCGCAAGATGCGTTTGCTGGCCGATGTGATCCGTGGAATGGAAGTGGAGAAAGCATTGGCTATCCTGGAGCACCATCCGCAGCACAATGCCGTTCCTTTGGCAAAACTGCTGAAGAGTGCGATCAGCAACTGGGAGCAGAAAAACAATGGCGCCAGTGCTGCGGACAGCAGCCTGGTAGTTAAAACCGTTTTCGTAGATGGTGGCCGTGTTTTGAAACGGATGCGTCCGGCACCACAGGGCCGTGGCTACAGGGTTCGTAAGCGCAGCAATCATGTAACATTAATCGTAGATTCTAAAAACTAATTGAAAACCATTATATGGGTCAGAAAGCAAATCCAATTGGTAACAGGTTAGGTATCATCCGCGGATGGGAAAGCAACTGGTATGGTAGTAAGAAAGACTATGCATCGAAGTTGATTGAGGATCATAAGATCCGTACTTACCTCAACGCCCGTATCAACAAGGGCGGTATTGCCAAAATTGTAATAGAGCGTACCCTGGGTAAGCTGATCGTAACCATCCATACCTCCAAACCCGGTATCATCATCGGTAAAGGTGGTAATGAGGTTGACCGTATCAAAGAAGAACTGAAAAAGTTAACCGGTAAGGATGATGTGCAGATCAACATCCTTGAGATCCGCCGCCCTGAGCTGGATGCCAATATTGTTGGTGATACCATCGCAAGGCAGATCGAAAACCGTATCAACTTCAAACGCGCGATCAAAATGGCGATCGCTTCTACACTCCGCATGGGAGCAGAAGGGATCAAAGTGAAAGTGAGCGGCCGTTTGGGTGGTTCGGAAATCGCCCGCAGCGAAGAATTCAAACAGGGACGTGTGCCTTTGCATACTTTCCGAATGGACATCGATTATGCGAATGTGTTTGCACAGACTGTATACGGAAAGATCGGTATCAAAGTATGGATCTGTAAAGGTGAAGTATTAGGCCAGCGCGAACTGAATCCGAACTTTGTAGGTGGTAAGAACGATATGAGCGAAAGAAGAGAAGGACGTGATGACAGGAGAGGTGGTGGTGGTGACAGGAGAGATGACCGCAGAGGCGGTGGCGACAGGAGAGGGGGCGGTGATCACCGCGGTGGTGGAAGAGATCGCAGGAATTAATCATTAGTAATTAATAAGCATAATAAGTAGTTGCTAAGCGTTTGAAATAACTATAGACCATCGACCATGATCTATGGACTAAAAAAACTAAGAAATGTTACAGCCTAAAAGAAGTAAACATAGGAAGCAGCAAAAGGGTCGCATTCGCGAAGTTGCAAAACGTGGAACCGCTATTTCATTTGGTTCTTATGCACTGAAAGCGCTTGAACCTATCTGGTTAACAAACCGCCAGATCGAATCAGCCCGACAGGCTATGACCCGTGCCATGAAGCGTGAAGGTAATGTGTGGATCCGTGTAT
The DNA here is from genome assembly GCA_041856175.1 of Sediminibacterium sp. GTDB lineage: Bacteria > Bacteroidota > Bacteroidia > Chitinophagales > Chitinophagaceae > Sediminibacterium. Next base: position 1,062 of record JBHAFM010000030.1, on the reverse strand, counting down.
TCCCGGATAAGATCATTACCCGCAAGCCACTGGAAGTGAGGATGGGTAAAGGTAAAGGTAACCCCGAATTCTGGGCTGCTGTAGTAGAACCAGGACGCATTTTATTTGAATGTGATGGTGTTACAGAACAGACAGCGCAGGAAGCCATGGAACTGGCGGCACAAAAACTGCCTATCAAAACCAAATTCATCGTTAGAAGGGATTTGCAAGCTTAATTATAAAACGAATTTGCAATGGCAAACAAGAAGCAAGATTTTAACAAAGACCTGAAAGAACTGAATGTTACAGATCTGAAGGCCAGGATCCAGGAAGACCAGTTACGACTGAAAAAGTTAGAGTTCGCGCATGCGATCTCTCCGCTGGAGAATCCAATGAATATCCGCGGTCTCCGCAGGGATATCGCCCGTTTAAAAACGGAATTGAAGAAAAAAGAAATGGGTATCTAAACCATAAATTAAAAACAATGGCTGAAGTAAGAAATTTACGTAAAACAAGGACCGGGGTGGTAACCAGCGATAAGATGGATAAGACCATTACTGTTGCTGTAGAAAGAAAAGTAAAACACCCTATCTATGGTAAGTTCGTAAAGAAAACAACCAAGTTCCATGCACATGATGAAAAAAGTGAGTGCGGTATTGGTGATGTGGTAAAGATCATGGAAACACGTCCCCTTAGCAAAACAAAGCGCTGGAGACTGGTGGAAGTGATTGAAAAGGCAAAATAATAAAGCGCCTCAAGCTGCCGGCTATAAATGTAATATGTTGATAGCCCCAGCCTCTGAAAAACAACATTTATAAAATTTCCTTTCTCTTTGCCCGGGGCAAAGAGAAAGGAAAAGAAAAAGAAAAAAAATGATTCAGCAAGAGAGCAGACTAAATGTAGCTGATAACAGTGGAGCCAAAGAAGTACTTTGTATCAAGGTGCTGGGAAACAGCGGCCAGGATTACGCTAAAGTTGGCGATAAGATCGTGGTAACTGTAAAAGATGCAATTCCTGCAGGCGGTATCAAAAAAGGTACAGTGTCCAAAGCGGTTATTGTACGTACTAAAAACAAATTACGCC
>JBHAFM010000029.1:0-3589 GCA_041856175.1 Sediminibacterium sp. | reverse complement strand
TACGCTGTGAAGCATAACCTACTACCACTATTTCATCAACATTGGATTTTTGCTGTTCCAATACAATATTGAGTGTACTGTTTTTGGTAACGCGCATTTCAACCGGCTGGTAACCTACATAAGAGATCACCAGTACCCCGCCTTGTTCCGGAATCTCCAGGGCAAAGCTACCGTCGCTGGCTGCAGCAGTGCCTTTGTTGCTCCCTTTCAATTTGATGTAAGCCCCTGCCAGCAATTGGCCTTCCGAAGCGCTCACCGTTCCCCTGATCCTGATGGCAGGAGGTTCGGGAGCAATGACCGGATCCGAGGTAACCACTGTTGGTTCAACAGGACTTACCTGTTTCTTTTCTTTTATCACAATGGTTTTGTCGATGATCACATAGCTGATGGGTTGGTTGGCAAAACATTGGTCCAGGGCATGTTCGAGCGATGCGTTCTGTACATCGATGCTCACTTTCCTGGTTTCCTTCAAAGCCTTGTTCTCGTACCAGAAAAAGAAGCTGGTCTGTTTTTCGATCTTTTTGAAGATCTGTTCCAGCCGGACATTCCGTTCCGAAAGGGTAACGGTTTGCGAATAGCCGCTGGCATTTGCCTTCAGCAGGCCCATTGCGAGAAACAAAATAACGAGTCTCATGACCAACAACATTTGAGCAATTGAATTCTTCCTTTTTTTATAAAAGGAGGAACTGCAAAGAGCTGTTAATTGCATAACTTTGGTTCGTTCCGATCACCTCGGAACAGGTTTGGGTTAAAAAATAAGCAGTGTCAACAATTGTATTTATTCATTAGCCCGATCATTCGCCGGGTTCCGGGCCAACGGAATCCGGCTTTCTTTTATGATCAGGGCATTACTATGATCTTCTTGTTTTCCATCCTGAAATGAATATTGCTTTGTTCCAGTATCTTAAGCACATTTGATGCGTTTGTATTCCTGCTGATCTTTCCTGAAAACTCCCTTTCCGGAAGATTGCCTTCATAGCTGACATCTATATCGTACCACCTGCCTACCTGGCGCATGATGGTTTTGATATCGGCGCTGGTGAAATTGAAGAGGCCGTTCTTCCAGGCCATCACAGCTTCCATATCCACATTGCCGTTCACTTTGATGTCGCTGTTAACATGCATGCTTGCCTGTTGTCCGGGCGAGAGCAGCTGCGAGCGGTGTGCATTGACTTGTGTTACGTTTACCTGTCCTTCCAGGAGGGTTACTTTAACGGCCGACTCATCGTTGTAGGCATTGATATTGAAATGGGTACCCAGCACCCGCACTTCAGCATCTCCGTTCTTTACAATAAAGGGCATGGCTGCATTATGCGCTACTTCGAAATAAGCCTCTCCGGTTATTTCCACCCTTCTTTCCCTGCCGGCAAAAGAAGTGGGAAAATGCAGGGATGAGGCAGCGTTTAGCCAGACTTTTGTTCCATCGGCAAGTATTACCTGGTATTGGCCGCCTTTGGGAGTAGCAATGGTGTTGTACTGTACTTCCCCGGGTTTTTCTCCGGATGAATGATAGGCCAGTTCTCCATTATTCAATTTTAATACCCGTGTATTGCCTTGCTGGCTGAGGATGCCATTATGGACGCTATCGAGTAGGATGGCAGACCCATCGGCCAAAGTAAGAATGGCCCTGTTGCCGCCGGGTGCGAAATCTTTTACGGCAAGGGTTTTTGTTGCACCAGGGTCTTTTTCTTTGTTATTGTTGTAAAACAGTCCGTAACCGATGGCCAGTACTGCCAGCACAGAAGCTGCCACCGCTGCCCACTTCATCCATATTATTTTTGAGCGTTGATGATCAGCAGCGGTTGTTTGATCGCGGATAGCCTGCCACATAGCATCCCGGAGATCACTTTCCAGGCTTTCCTGGCCGGGTGCATGATCCCAGTCCTCTTTCAAAAAAGCATCCAATGCTTTGGGATGCGTTTTCAGCCAGGCTGCTACCTGTTCAGCTTCTGCAGCAGTACAGCTATTGGCCAAAAATTTCCTGATCAAAAGGTTTGATATCTCCATATCTGAATCCTGGCAATTAATGAATGCGAAACTGTATACGTTTGAAAAGAGAAAAACCCCTGCTGTGTCAATATTAATTTAATAGGAACAGGGGAATGGCAATGCCCGCAATGGTTCTGAGATGACGTATGCCTTTAGAGAGATGGTCTTCTACCGTTTTTACAGAAATGCATAGTTCACCGGCAATGTCCCGGTTAGAATAACCATGCACCATCTTTAAGGTAAAAATTTTTTTGCGTACGGGAGGAAGTTGTTTGATGGCTTCTTTGAAGTAATCAGCTGATTCCAATGCAGCATGTGCCGATTGTTCAACCGGGCTCAAAGCAATTTCTTGTATGTCTTCCGTATGGAGGAATATATTTCTGCCGCGTGCTTCTTTCCGAAAATGATCAACAAGCGCAGAATTGGCCATCCTGAATAACTGTGTATCTAAGGAGAATGCTGTTGACAGGCTGGACCTGTATTGCCAGAGTTTGATGAAAGTGATCTGTGTGAGCTCTCTTGCCGTTTCATGCACCTGTGTCCTCTTGTAGAAATAACGAAACACTTTTACATGGTATTCATCGTATACCTGTTTAAAAGCGATGGGATCGCCATTTTTAATAAGACTAATATCTTTCATTGGTCACAGCGTAAATCATCTTCCAAAACGGGTGCAAATTGCATCATATACCATTCTGCGAAGATTATTTAAATGTTAAGTCAGCGGTTCAAGGGGCAGGTGTATAGTCATGCTGCGCCATTGCTCTTTCAACTAAATGTAGGCATATAATAAATCAGAACACTGCGCATTCGATTGCGCAGTGTTCTGTAAAAGGGGGTATAGTATTAAAAAGTGATTACTGGTAGACCTGCCTGCCGGTTGTTCTGTCCAACATGATCCTGGCGGACAAATAATCATATACTGCTTCCAGGTAATTGGATTGCGCTGCAGTCAGCGCCAGCTCTGCATCGGTTAATTCGAGCCGGGAGGCAACTCCTTTTGCGTAACGGTATTGCACCATATCATAGCTTAATTGCGCCGTTTCTTTGACCGTGGTTCTTGTCTGCATGCGTGCGATGGTTTCATGCAATGCTGCCACCACCTGTTTTACTTCCACTTTCAGGTGGGCATAGGCATTGTCTGTCTGGATAATGGCTTGCTGCCTGCCGGTTTTGGCCTGCTGTATTTTAGCTTCAATACTGTGGCCATTGAAAATAGGGACGGTTACCTGTGCCCCGATCAGTGCGGTAGAAGGATAAAATGCATTGACGTAATCGAACTTTGTAGCCTGCGTTTGCAATTGGTATTGACCTATTAAGCTAACACCTGGCTTGTTGGCCGACCTGGCCAATGCTATTTGCTGGTCATAGACAGCCTGCTGCAAAGCCACTGCTTTCAGATCGGCCCTTTTCGTTTTGGCTTCGTTAAAAACAGCTTCTTCCGTTGGAACGCTTTCAGCGGGCTGGGGCAGGGTCAATGAATCGGTGAGCAGTATGTCTTTTAATGAATCGAGTCCTATCAGGACTTTCAACTGCAATTGATTCACTTCAATGGCATTTGATAATTTCAGCAGATCAGGCTCTAAGTTTTTTACAGAAG
>JBHAFM010000028.1:0-20489 GCA_041856175.1 Sediminibacterium sp. | reverse complement strand
GACTCTTTATGAAATTGCTTACGGCACAGCAACTGCAACAGTGGGATGCTTATACTATTCAGCATGAACCGGTTGCTTCCATTGACCTGATGGAGCGGGCTGCCATTGCCTGCACGAACTGGCTGATAGAAAAAGGATTTGCCAGGCAGCCGGTTAAGATCTTTTGCGGTAAAGGGAATAACGGTGGCGACGGATTAGCTATTGCAAGACTGCTGATACAATCGGGTGTACAGCCGGTTGTTTATATTATCGAATTTGGTTCCATCGGGACCAGCGATTTTCAGCAGAACCTTGAAAGACTGCACAAGCTTACCACAGATATTCATTTCATACAGTCGGATTCTTTTTTTCCTGTTATTAATGCTTCGGATGTTGTCATTGATGCATTGTTCGGCACCGGGCTGAACAGGCCATTGCATAACCTTGGCGCTGCATTGGTGGAACATATCAATGCAGCTGCTGTAACTGTGGTAGCGATAGATGTGCCCAGTGGCATGTCAATAGATAAGAGCTTACAAGGCAACGCCGTTGTCAGGGCAAAACATACCCTCACATTTGAGTCGCTCAAATTATGCTTTCTCTCCGCAGCGAATGCAGCCTTTTTTGGTGAAGTGGTTGTTTTGACTATCGGACTGCATCCCGGCTTTTCAGCTACAGTTGATGTTGTCTTTGCTATGACAGAAAGGAAAATAGTAGTAGACGGACTTAAGCCAAGAGACCGCTTCTCACATAAAGGAAAGTATGGACATGCTTTGTTGCTTGCAGGTAACAAGGGCAAGATGGGCGCTGCTGTACTTGCAGCGAGAGCCTGCCTCCGCTCAGGCGTGGGTTTGTTAACAGTTGCTGTGCCGGAAGAAGGATTGCAGGTAATACAGACTGCCGTACCTGAAGCCATGGCCATGGTCAGGAATGAAGCCGGTCAGGCTTTTGATTCTTTTACAACGATTGGGGCTGGTCCCGGTTTGGGAACAGCTGCTGCGGAACAAGCTGACATAGAAACATTGTTGCAACAATATGCCAGGCCACTTGTGCTGGATGCAGATGCGCTCAATATATTGTCGCAACACACCAGCTGGTTAACAAAGATTCCGGCAGGTTCTTTATTAACGCCGCATCCCAAAGAATTTGACAGGTTATTTGGTATATGTGCAGATGAGTTTGAACGCTGGCAAAAAGCCATCAGCTTGTCGGTGCAATATCCGTTCATCATCCTGTTAAAAGGGCATTACACATTGGTAGCTGCCGGCGGTAAAGGATGGTTCAATAGTACCGGTAATACCGGAATGGCCAAAGGTGGTTCGGGCGATGTACTAACAGGAATACTTGCCGCCCTTCTTGCCCAGGGATATGAACCTTTACAGGCAGCAGTAACGGGTGCGTACCTGCACGGACTGGCAGCAGACCTTGCATTGGAAAAACAGGCGATGGAAAGCCTTTTACCTACTGATATCATTGATACCCTGGGAAACGCTTTTAATTTTCTGAAAAGCGAATAATGGTAGCGGCCGGTTATTTTATTCATCCAGGGCCCTGTTCAGGAAAGCGATCAGGGGTTGTAATGTTTCAAAAGCAGTGGTTATTTTTTTGGCTAAGCTCTTTTCTGTGAGCTCGGCATCTGTTAACGGCGCCGTGGCGATCCAGCTTTTGAGCTTGATGTATTCAATGGCCGGGTTATCTTTTTCATACCCTTTGGGTTCACGGCTGAGCGACATGCCCTCTCCTGTTGCTAATTTATCATAGAGACCGGTAAATTTTTTCACATTAACAAGTTTGCTGAACTCCTTCCAGTTGTAGTCAATCTCCTGCCTTACTTTTTTTATCTTCTCCGGTTCAGCCATATACAGGCCACCGCCAACAAAACTTTTACCACCGGGTTCGAGGTGAAAATAATAGCTAGCATAAAAGGACTTCCTTCCACCCCTGGCAAAGCTGGCGCCCATATTGGTTTTATAAGGGTCCTTGTTCTTGCTGAAACGGATGTCTCGGTTGATCCTGAACAAGCAATCCTTAGCCGTCAGCGAAGCAATATCGGCATCTTTCCTGCCAAACTGATGAATCACAGTATCAACCAATGCCGTAAAATCTGTTTTGGAAGCATCGTATGTTTTCCGGTTTTTGTCGAACCATTCTTTGGTATTGTTCTTTTTAAATTCCTTCAGAAATTTGAGTGTGGCTGTCTGTAACATAATTTTATAATGGTTTAATAAGGTCTAAGAATTCGTCTTCTGAAATGATCCTGATGGTATTGATCTTCTTTGCCTTCTCCAATTTACTTCCTGCATCGTCACCCACTACAAGATAATTCAGTTTACTGCTTACCCCACTCATGATCTTTCCGCCATTCGCTTCTACCATGGCTTCCGCTTCACTGCGTTTCAATTTATTCAGTGTGCCGGTAAATAAAAAACCCTGCCCATGCAGAGTGTCAGTGCCACCCGTTTCTTTTTTCTCATTGTTAAGCTGCAGTCCTAATTGCTCCAGCTGGTGCAGTATGTGCAGGTTCTGTTCGTTCTGGAAAAACTGGTGAATGCTGTGTGCCACTTTAATACCCACATCTTCGAGCTGCAGCAATGCTTCCTCAGTTTTATCCTTAAAGTCAAATAAATGGTTGACAGCGTTGGCCAGTGTTTTGGCAGTGGTTTCACCAACGAAACGGATACCCAATCCGTAGATGAGGCGGTACAATGGTTGTTGTTTGGAAGCTTCTATGGCTGTCTTTAAATTCTCTAAACTCTTTTTGCCAAAACCTTCTAACGTGCCGATCTTTTCATAGTCCAATGCATAAATACCAGGAATGTCTTTCAACAAACCCAGTTCATAAAATTTGCGCACATTGGCTTCGCCAAAGCTTTTAATATCCATTGCATCCTTGCTCACAAAATGGATCATCTTCTCCACCACTTGCGCCTCACATTCTATATTGATGCAGCGCCAAACGGCTTCACCTTCTTCTTTGTACAGTTCACTTTTGCAAACGGGGCAGATTTTTGGAAACAGGATCTCCCGCTCAGTACCCTCCCGTAGTTCGGGTAATGATTTTACGATTTGTGGTATCACATCGCCCGCCCTTTCTATCAACACACTGTCGCCAATCTTCAGGTCTTTTTCTTTGATGTATTCTTCGTTGTGCATGGAAATACTTGATACCGTTACGCCCGCCAAAAAAACGGGATCTAATTTGGCCACCGGTGTTACGGCACCTGTTCTGCCTACTTGGAATTCCACACTTCTTAATTTCGTTGAAGCCTGCCTTGCTTTGAATTTGAACGCAATGGCCCAGCGGGGATGATGGGATGTCATACCCAGTTGCTCTTGTAGCTGCAGGTCATTTACTTTCACCACCATGCCATCGATCTCATAAGGAAGGGTATCCCGTTTTTCTTCAAATTCAAGACAGTAAGCAATCACGTCTTGTATGTTTTTGGCTACTTTCTTTTCCTTTTCGGGAGAGCGAAAACCAAGTTCCCATAATAATTGCAGGGAACCGGCATGGGTAGAAAGTAAGTTATTGGATGAGGGATGGGCCTTCTCTTTGTCATCTTTCACATAATAACTGATATGGTACAGAAAAGCATCCAGGTTCCGTGCTGCCACATCTTTCGGGTCTTTCATCCGCAGGCTTCCCGAAGCGGCATTGCGCGGATTGGCCAGCGGGGAGAGACCCTGGTTAACCAATTGCTGGTTATAGTCTTCAAATGCTTTTTTGCTCATGATTACCTCACCGCGTATTTCTATCTGCTGGATCCCATATTGCGAGAAAGGAGCCGAGAGCGGAATAGAACGGATCTGTTTGATATTGGTAGTAATATCTTCTCCCTCAACGCCATCGCCCCTTGTTGCAGCCCGAACCAGCAGGTCGTTCTCGTAGATCAGGGAGATACTGGCGCCGTCGAATTTGGGTTCCACGCAATATGCTATGAACTCAAGCCTGGAAGCTTCCCTTGCCTTACGGTCAAAATCAGCCAGGTCCTCCGCATTATAACTGTTGTCTAAACTCAGCATGGGAACCAGGTGCTGTACCGTATTGAACTGCTGGTTGAGGCTGCTGCCCACTCTTTGTGTAGGTGAATCAGCTGTGATGAGGTTGGGGCAATCAGCTTCTATTGCCTGCAGTGCCTTATATAAACTATCGTATTCATAGTCAGCCACCAGTGGTTCATTCAATACATAATAACGGTATTCATGAAAACGCAGTACTTCCCGTAAATGGCCGGCTTCTGCGGCACTGATAGGGGAGGTGGCTTGCCTGCCGGTGATCAGTTGCAGTAACCGGATGGTATCCTGCTGTAATCCTTTTGTTTGCTCGGAACTATACATGGGTCAAAATTCGGGATTAAAGTTAACGTCAAACCATATATGCATACTATTACTAAACTTTGTATCTTGACACTCCTGAGTAAAGCCATTACCTTTACTATTCGTTTTTAATCTTAGTTCAAGATGAAAAAAAATACTATACCTGTGCTGGTACATGAGCCGCATATGATCAAAGATGCAGTGAAACTGGTGGGATCTTATCCTACAGTACCATTAACGGTTGACTGTGTGATCTTTGGTTTTGAAGAAAATGAACTGAAGGTCCTGGTGATCAAAAGTGACCTTGATGTATTCAGGGACAAATTTTCCCTCCTGGGTGATATTGTAAAGGATAATGAGGAATTAGATGACGCGGCTTACCGGGTACTGAAAGAAAGGACAGGTATGAATGATGTGTTCCTTGACCAGGTAAGGGCATTTGGCCACCCCAACAGGCACCCCGGCGGAAGGGTCATTACCGTTGTGTACTGTTCTTTGCTGAACATCAACCACCATGAGCTGAAGATCCATGATAATGAACTGAACTGGCATAATGTAGCCACACTGAAAGAAATGGCATTTGACCACAAAGCCATTGTTGATGCCTGTTATGCCTGGCTGCAAAAAAGAATACAGGAACATCCGCTCGGATTTAATCTCCTGCCCGAAAAATTCTCCCTGCGTGAATTGCAGAATCTTTATGAAGCCATCCTCGGCGTGAGTCTCGACAGACGGAACTTCCGCAAAAAATTTGCTTCCATGGATCTCCTGATCGACATCGATGAGATGGAGCAGGATGTGCCGCACCGGCCCGGTAAGCTCTATAAATTCAATTACGAAAAGTACGAGAAGAGTAAAAAGAAATGGATAGGGATCGATTTTTGATCCCTTTTTTGCTGTAAAGTAAGATCTCCATCGCGACTTAAATTTCCATTAAAAAAAGAAAAAGCCGGGCAAGGCGTCCATTATTTCCAAAATAAGCTTTACTTTGTCGTAAATAATGTGTAAAATTTACACATTATTGAATTTTAAGACGCCTTGCTTTGCCATATATGAGAACCCTTTGCCTGATAGGTTTTTTGCTATTGTTTGTCCCCCCGATCAATGCACAATTGCTCGGTACTTCTCCTTTTTTTATACAGGACTCTACTTCTTCTGTTGATATTACCTGTGACGCTGCCAGGGGAAACCATGGGTTACTGAACTACACTCCCGCAACAGATGTTTATGTGCATATTGGTTGTATCACTACGGCCAGCTCCAGTACATCAGACTGGAGATACAGTAAGTTTACCTGGGGTACCACCAACAGTGCCGCCCAATGCGTTTATCTTGGCAACAACCAATGGAAATACACTATTACAGGTGGGTTGCGTTCCTTTTTCGGCATTACCAACAGCGCAGAAAAGATCATCAAAATAGCCATCCTTTTCCGCAATGGAAATGGCAGCAATGTATTGCGGAATGCAGATGGAAGTGATATGTATATTCCGGTTACTGATGCTTCCTTACAGGTTCGTATTGCCCAACCTTACACACAGCCTACTTATACAAGGCAGCCTGAACCGGTGACTAAAATAGTGGGCGACACTTTAACACTTGCTGCTAACGCCAGTCGGCCCGCAGCCATGAAACTGTATTTTAACGGGGCAGTAGTTGCTGCACAAAACGGTATTACTACGCTCTCCGCCAATGTGGCTATTATTTCACCAGGTATGCAAACGATTGTGTCAGAAGCGGTGAATGGTACAGCAACCAGTATGGACACCCTCAATTTTTTTGTGGCTCCTCCTGTTGTCACTGCCTCATTGCCTGCCGGCGTAAAAGACGGGATCAATTATGAACCGGGTGATACTTCTCTTACCCTTGTACTGTATGCGCCTTTGAAAAAAAGTGTAACCGTGATCGGCGATTTCAGCAACTGGTTACAGGCCAGCCAGTACCAAATGAACCGTACACCGGATAGCAGCCGCTACTGGTTGCGCATTACCCATCTTACACCCGGTACCGAATATGCATACCAGTATGTTATTGATGGTAATCTCAAAGTGGCGGATTATAATACAGAGAAGATACTTGATCCGGCCAACGACCCATATATTTCATCGGGCACCTACCCATCACTCAAAGCTTATCCCACCGGTAAAACAAATGGTATTGTCAGCATTTTCCAAACGGGTAATGCGCCTTACAACTGGCAGGTAACTGCTTTCAACAGGCCTGCCAAACAAAACCTGGTTATTTATGAATTATTAGTGCGTGATTTTATTGCCGCACAAAACTGGCAGACCTTAAAAGATACATTGAGTTACATTAAAAGGCTTGGCGCGAATGCGATAGAACTCATGCCTTTTAATGAATTTGAAGGTAACAACAGCTGGGGGTACAACCCGATCTTTTATTTCGCACCCGATAAAGCATATGGCACAGCAACCGCTTTAAAGCAATTGATAGATGAATGCCATAAACAGGGCATTGCCGTGATCATGGATATGGTCATGAATCATTCCTTCGGCCAGTCGCCAATGGTTCAAATGTATTGGGATGCGGCTAATAACCGTCCCGCTTCCAACAGTCCCTGGTTCAATGTAACGGCAACACATCCTTTTAGTGTAGGGTATGATTTTAATCACCAGTTACAGGCGACCAAAGATTTTGTTGACAGGGTCATGGCGCATTGGCTGGTGAATTATAAGATCGATGGTTTTCGCTGGGATCTCTCCAAAGGATTTACGCAAACGAACAATCCCACAGACGTTAATGCCTGGAGTGCATACGACAGCAGCCGGATTACAATCTGGAAAAGGATCTATGACAAGATGCAATCCATCGCTGCCAATACTTATTGCATACTGGAACATTTTGCGGCCAACCAGGAAGAGATGGTATTATCCGATTACGGTATGCTGTTATGGGGGAATGCCAATTATAATTTCAACCAGGCTACCATGGGCTATGCTACTGACTGGAACTTTCAGTGGGGTATTTCCAAAAGCCGCGGCTGGAGCAATCCTAACCTGGTGACTTATATGGAGAGCCACGATGAAGAAAGACTGATGTATAAGAACATCACTTATGGCAATTCAAATGGCTCCTATACCATTAAAGACCTGAATACGGCGCTGAAGAGAAACGAGATGGCCGCTGCTTTCTGGGCTATGATACCCGGCCCGAAATTATTGTGGCAGTTTGGTGAACTGGGTTATGACTTCAGTATCAACCGTTGTGAAAATGGTACGATCGATGCCAGCTGCCGCACTGCGTCCAAGCCCGTGAAATGGGATTATACTGCCAACAGCAACAGGGCCGCATTATACAATGTTTATACACAGTTGATCAGGCTTAAACTCACGCCTAACTATATTTCAACATTTACAACGCCCAATGTTGCGTATGATTTATCGGGCGGATTGAAATGGCTGAAATTAGATACAGACTCCCTCAAAGTAATGGTAGTAGGCAATTTTGACGTTACTGCAGCTACTGCATCTGTTACTTTTCCTGCAGCAGGTACTTGGTACAGCTATCTGACCAATGCAACACACCCTGCCACCGGGTCGCCGGAGAGTATCACTTTGCAGCCTGGTGAATATTACGTCTACACCAATAAAAATATCAATAATAACCTCATTACAGCAATCGACCCTGCAACAGGAAGGGCAGATGGAATAGCGCAGCTCTCCATATTGCCTAACCCTGTTACGGGGAATGCTGTTATACAGTATGAACTAACCACTTCAGGCAATACACTGCTTGATGTCTGGAACCTGATGGGCAGCCGCATCGCTGTTTTAGAAAACGGATTCAAAGCGAAAGGAGTACACAGGATAACTGTGAACCGGAAAGGCATTTCCTTAGGAAGCCAGCCTGCCGGTACTTACCTGCTGAGAGTGGCGGTGAACGGTAAACAGCAAACAACAATTCCATTTATAGTAACCAATTAAACAGATGATACAATTTTTTTTTAGAAAACCAGAAAAACAAAGAATATGAACCTAAAACGACTGCTTCTCCTGATGATGTTTCCTGCGTTGCTGTTGGGCCTGTCTGTGCAGGCGCAGGACAGGATTGTTACCGGCAAGGTAACAGATGCCAAAGACGGCACTCCTTTGCAGAGTGCCACTGTTAAAGTCAAAGGCCGTACTGCTGCTACACAGGCTGCCGCTGATGGAACATTTAAATTAACCGTACCAGCCGGTGCAACCACATTGGTGATTTCAAGTGTGGCTTATGCTGATAAAGAAGTAAAGATTGGAACCGGGTTTATCAGTGTCTCGCTTGTGCAAACCGATAAATCACTGGGCGATGTAGTGGTAGTTGCGTATGGTACGCGTAAGAAAAGCGACCTTACCGCTGCTGTAACATCGATTGCAGCCAAAGATTTCCAAAAAGGAAATATTGCGTCTTCGGAGCAATTGCTGCAAGGTAAGGTTGCCGGATTGCAAATCACTTCCGGCGGCGGTGCTGCGGGCGGTGGCAGCAGGATACGTATCCGCGGCGGTGCTTCACTGAATGCCAGTAATGACCCGTTGATTGTAATAGACGGAGTTCCTGTCGAAGGCAATGGCATCAGTGGATCTGCCAATCTCCTGAATACCATCAATCCCAACGATATTGAATCTGTTAGTGTTTTGAAAGATGCATCTGCCACGGCTTTATATGGTTCAAGAGCTTCTAATGGTGTACTGATCATTACCACCAAGAAAGGCACTAAAGGCAAAGTGCGCTACAATTTCAATACACAGGTTTCTTCCGGCGCTGTGCCCAAACAAGTAGAAGTGCTGACGGGAGATGAGGTCAGAAGCATTATTAATGCAGATGCCGCTGCAACAGGAAATAATACCTATAAAAAATTACTGGGCACAGCTAATACAGACTGGCAGAAACAAATCTACCAGTCTGCAATAGGCAATGACAATAATATCAGCGCCAGTGGCGGTATCGGAAATATGCCATTCCGTTTATCACTTGGATACCTGAACCAGGAAGGCGTATTGAAGACCGATCATTTTGACCGCCTTTCTTCTGCTCTGAACCTCTCACCAAAATTCTTCGATAACCATTTGTCTGTTGAACTGGCAGTAAAAGCCAGCAAAACCACCAACCGTTTTGCCAATGAAGGCACTATTGGTTCTGCTGTAGCTTTTGATCCTACCCAGCCCGTATATGCTGCCAATAAATATGGCGGATACTACGAATGGTTACAGCCGGATGGAAAGCCGATGGACCTGTCTACACGCAATCCGCTGGCCCTGTTAAACCTGAGAGACAACAGGTCAACTGTGAACAGGCTGATTGGAAATATTCAACTGGATTACAAATTGCATTTCTTCCCTGACCTGCACGTGCTGGCGAACCTGGGAATGGATAACAGTAGTGGCAGTGGTAATGATAATACCGATTCGATTGCTGCTACAAACTATAAAACAGCCGGACGCTATGTACACTACGAACAGAAAAAGAAATATACACTGGCAGGTGTTTCTTTATTTTATGATAAAGAAATCAAGAGCATCAACAGTAAACTTGACGTGTTGGTAAGCCATGAGTACCAGGACTTCATTACAGAAGTGAGCAATTTTGCTTCTTATGGTCAGAATGGAGTGATCATCCCCGGTAGTGCACCTACCTATCTTACTGATAAGCCAGAATTCCGTATTGAATCTTATCTGGGAAGGCTAAACTATACACTTGCCGGTAAATACATTTTAACTGCTTCCATCCGCAGGGATGCGAGTTCAAGGTTCTCTGCAGCTAACAGGGTAGGTTATTTCCCTGCAGTAGCATTTGCATGGAAGGCCAATGAAGACCTCTTCAAGGGAAGCAGCGTAGTAAATGAATTAAAGCTGCGTGCCAGTGTGGGTGTTACCGGTCAGCAGGATATTGGTAATAACTACGCATACCTGCCCAAGTATTCACAAAGTAATTCAACGGCGCAATACCAGTTTGGCAACTCATTCTACAGCTTCCTGCGCCCTTCAGCGTATGATCCGAATATCAAATGGGAAACCACTACTACATCTAACCTGGCTCTGGACTTCGGTTTCCTGAACAACAGGATATCGGGTTCGGTGGATTTCTACTTTAAGAAAACAAAAGACCTCCTGAGCACTATACCTGTAGCTCCAGGCTCTAACTTCGATATTGCGCTGTTAACCAACGTAGGTAATATCGAAAACAAAGGCGTTGAGTTTACACTGAATACGGTTCCGGTAAAACAAAAAGATCTGCAGTGGGATTTTGGTTTTAATGTTACTTACAACAAATCTGAGATCACCAACCTGCTGAAACAACAGGATGCTAATTTCAAGGGAATTGATGTTAGCGGTATCAGTGGCGGTACCGGTAATAATATCGGCAAATTTGCGGTTGGCTACAGTCCCTATGTATTTAATGTCTACAAACAGATCTATGACAAGGCAACAGGCAAACCGGTTGAGAGCCTGTATGATGACCTGAACAGGGATGGAAAGATTGATGAGTCTGACCGTTACTACTATAAAAAACCTGCACCGGATGTATTGCTGGGTATTAATACCCAGGTGGTATACAAGCAATTCAGCTTCGGCATAGCTGCGCATGGTTCTTTTGGTGGTTATTTGTATAATAACTATAACTCCAATAACGGTGTTCTCAGGGCTATCAAAAACCCCATCAACTTTATTGGCAATGCTTCACGCAACTATTTAGCAACAAATTTTCAGAATAACCAATACCTCTCCGATTACTACATAGAGAATGCTTCTTTCTTAAGGCTGGATAATATCAACCTTGGTTTTAACGCCGGGAAGGTATTCCATAAGCACGCCAACATGCGCGTAGCTGCAAGCATCCAGAACGTATTTGTAATTACCAAGTACAGCGGGCTTGATCCTGAGAACGCAAACAGTTCAGGTGTTGACAATAATATCTATCCACGCCCAAGGGTATTCTCACTGGGATTAAATTTTGATTTCTAATTAGGAAAAAATGATTTGTATGAAAAAGAGCATTATAAAAAACACAATCATAGCAGCAGTTGCAGCATTGTCTGTAACAGCCTGTTCCAAAAAACTGGACCTGTTTCCGCAGAATGACCTTACACCTGAAAAAACATATTCTACAGCAGCAGGTTATAAAAGCGTATTGGCTAAAGTATATGGATCGCTTGCCATTACCGGTAATGCTGGTCCTGCTGGTTCACCCGATATCGGGGGTGGCCTTGACGAGGGTTCGCAGGTGGCATTCATCCGCGGTTTCTTCAATTGCCAGGAACTGCCAACAGATGAAGCCGTGGTAGCCTGGAATGACCAGACCATTCATGATTTTCATGACCTGAAATGGACGAGCGCAGATCCTTTTCTGAAAGGAATGTATGCAAGGCCTATTTATAATATTACACTGGTTAATGAATACCTGCGGGAGTCAACAGATGATAAGCTGGCTGCAAGGAATATTACAGGAGCCGACGCGGCGGAAATTAAAAAGTCAAGAGCGGAAGTGCGTTTTATGCGTGCTTTCAACTACTGGGTAATGATGGACCTGTTTGGTAATTCCACTTTCATCACCGAAGCCGATGGAATAGGAAGCAGCCTGCCCAAGCAGATCAAAAGAGCCGACCTGTTTGCTTATATTGAAAAAGAACTGAAAGCTATTGATGCTGATCTGGCGCCCGTAAAAACAATCGAGTACGGCAGGGTTGACCAGGGCGCTGCCTGGGCTTTACTGGCACGCATGTACCTGAATGCAGGCGTATATACAGGAGCACCTAAGTATACAGAAGCGATCACCTATGCGAAGAAAGTAATCAATGGTGGTTATACATTGAAATCAGGCTACACCAAATTGTTTATGGCAGATAACGACAAACAAAAAGATGAATTCATCTTTGCCATCAATTGCGATGGCCTGCATACCCAGGCTTACGGTAACACTACCTTTTTTATACACGCTGCCTGTGGCGATGACGCTTCAGAGTACGGTGCAGGAGGCGGATGGTATGGCTACAGGGCTACCCAGGCTTTGACCAACCTGTTTGCAGATAAATCAGGCAATTCAGACCAACGGGCACTTTTTACCACTTCAAAGTTTGGTACTTCCAACGCACAAACGGCTATAGGTGATGTGAGCAATTTCTCTAACGGGGTACATGTAAAAAAGTACGTTAATATCCGCTCAGATGGCGGTGCTGTTTCAGATATTACTAAAACATTCTCCGATGTGGACTTCCCCGTTTTCCGCCTGTCTGAAATGTACCTGATCTATGCCGAAGCCGTGCTTCGTGGCGGCGCAGGCGGTGATGCAGCTACTGCCTTGTCTTACCTCAACAAGATCAGGTTCAGGGCTTATGGTGACAGCTATGGTACCAATAATGCCGGGCAACTGAATGCCACTGACCTGACTTTGCAAACCATATTGGATGAAAGAGGACGTGAATTGTATTGGGAAGGGCATCGCAGGACGGACCTTATTCGTTATGGGTTGCTGACCACCAATACCTACCTGTGGCCATGGAAAGGGGGTGTATCATCAGGAACAGGTGTTGATGCCAAATACAACCTGTACCCGGTTCCGGCATCCAACAGAACTTCAAACACTAACCTGGATCAGAATCCGGGATACTAATTCTTAAACAGTTAAATATTTTGACATGAAAAATATTTTTAAATACCTGTTCTTATCATCGCTGTTTGCAATAGCCATCGTAGCCTGCAAAAAAGATGAGTTCAAGAACTACCTTGAAGGGGGTACCAGCCCTGCATTAACTGCATCCGTAAGCAATACCATACCGCTTGATTATACCAACAAAGACCAGGAGGCGATTAAACTTTCCTGGACCAATCCAAACTATAAGTTCACAACAGGTATTGGATCACAGGATGTTTCTTACCTCATTGAGATCGATACTGCCGGGGCAAACTTCACCAATCCTGGCAAACAAACAGTTTCGGTAAGCAAAGACCTCTCACAGTCGTTCACACAGGGGCAATTCAATGATTATTTGCTGAACCAGCTGCAGCTAAAACCAGGCATATCCCATAACCTTGAGATAAGGGTTAAATCATACATGGCAAATAATGCAGCCATGCTCTCTTCTAATGTTTTAAAATTCTCTGCTACTCCTTATACCATACCACCCAAAGTGCCACCGCCCACTACAGGTAAACTATATATCGTTGGAGATGCTACAGTTGGCGGATGGAGTAATCCGGTGCCTGTACCCAGCCAGCAGTTTACACAGGTCAGCCCAACGTTTTATGAGATCACTGTTTCATTGACAGGAGGCATGCATTATCTGTTCCTGCCGCTGAATGGCGACTGGAGTCATAAGTATGCGGTGAAAGACAATTCAATTGCCGGCTTAGGAGATAGCGGTGGCGATTTTGGCTATGATTTCAGTAAAGATATTCCTGGCCCAACGGTAAGCGGCACCTATAAAATACAGGTCGACTTCCAGCGCGGGAAATTCATTGTAACAAAACAATAACTGCAACGATTAAAAAAAGTATTATGAAATATTCAGCAAAACTCAGTTTATGCATGCTGTTACTGGTTGGTTGTTTTACAGCCTGTGAGAAGAAGGTCGACAACCTTCCATTTTACCCATCAGGTACATCGGCTGTGTTAAGCAGCTCAACATCTACTGTAGCTGCTGCACCGGCAGATTCTTCCAAAACAGCGCTTACGCTCTCCTGGACCAACCCTAAATATGCTACTGATTCAGCAACAGCGAAATATATTGTAGAGATAGATTCAAGCGGCAGAAATTTTGCAAAAGCAGTGGGTCGTATTATAACCGGCAGCCTCAGCACTTCATTTACAGCCAAAGAACTGAACGCTATTCTCCTGGGCTATGGTTTCTCTTTTGGGGTGGCTTATGATATGGACATAAGGGTAACATCTTCTTATGCCAACAACAATGAACAATTAAAATCGAATACGGTTAAAGTGAAAATGACGCCGTATAAGATACCTCCCAAAGTAGCCCCCCCTGCTTCGGGAAGGTTGTTCATTGTAGGCAGCGCCACAGCGGGTAGCTGGAACAATCCTGTTCCGGTTCCCACCCAGGAACTAACTAAAATTGATTCAGTGACCTATGGCGGTATTTTTGACCTGGCCGGTGGCAATGAATACCTGATCTTGCCTGTCAATGGCGACTGGAGCCATAAATTCGCCGTAGCAGATAAAACAGTAGGAGGCCTCAGCGCAGGCGGCAGCTTTGGGTATGACCTGGGCGATAATATCCCCGGTCCTGCTACATCGGGTAAATACAAGATCATACTTGATTTCCAGGCCGGCAAATTCACTGTTACGCCTTACACAGATGTACTGCCTGCGAACCTGTTCCTGGTGGGCGATGCCAGTCCCGGTGGCTGGAGCAACCCTGTTCCCGTTCCCAGCCAGCAGTTTACACGAGTGAACTCCACCCAGTTCGAATTAACAGTGGCATTGAATGGAGGCAAGCAATACCTGTTTTTACCTGTCAACGGCGACTGGAGTCACAAATTTGCAGTCGATGACAATACGATCGCTTCGTTGAAAACCGGCGGTACGTTTAAATATGACGCGTCTTCCAATTTCCCCGGACCAGACGCATCAGGCAATTATAAGTTCGTTGTTAATTTTATCAATAACAGTTATACCGTAACCAAGCAGTAAAACTTTCTCTTGGCAGTTTTTGGAATGGAGGGGGCAGCAATGCCCCCTTTTTTTATGGAGTCGTTTGAATGCTACCCGGTTACCAAACATTACTTACATTGCACTAATAATCTAAAAGATATGCTGCATTCGATGACTGGTTATGGCAGGGCTGAACAAACGCTGGCCGATAAAACCTTCCTGGTGGAAGTCCGTTCGCTGAACGGAAAGCAGTTCGACCTGCGTTTGAATATTCCTTCCTTATTAAAACCATTTGAATTTGAAGTGCGCAATCTTTTGAACGAAGGATTGCAGCGTGGTAGTGTGGAATGTATCATTACCATTAAACAGAATGGCGCTTCCAAGCCGGTTTCCATCAATACGGAACTGGCCAAAGCCTATTACCAGCCGGTAGCGGAACTGGCAGATGAACTGCAATTGCAGAAAGGAGATATTTTGAGCACGATATTAAAACTGCCGGATGTCATCACCCCTTCAACTGAAATGCTGAGTGATGAAGAATGGAAGGGATTTGAAAAAGTGCTGAAAGCCGCCATTACAGAATTGAATGAACACCGGAAGGACGAAGGCAAATCGCTCGAAGCTGATATTTTAACACGGTTGGCCAATATTGAAGCGCACCAGAAAACCATTGCCGAACTGGAACCCCTCCGCAGGACAAAGATCAAAGAGGGGTTAGTGAAAGTGCTGGAAGACAATGTGGGCAAAGAAAACTATGATCCTAACCGCATGGAGCAGGAGCTGATCTATTATATTGAAAAGATAGATATCAGCGAAGAACAGGTACGCCTTAAAAATCATTGTGATTATTTCCGGTCCATACTGGCAGAGAAAGACATCAGCAAAGGCAAAAAACTATCTTTTATCCTGCAGGAATTTGGCCGGGAAATCAATACCACCGGCTCTAAAGCTTACGATTCACAAATACAGCAATGTGTGATCCTTATGAAGGATGAACTGGAAAAAGCTAAGGAACAGATCCTGAATGTATTGTAACTTATCTTTGCCCAAACCATACCAGTGAATAAGTCATTTCTTTTAATAGCTGCGCTCATCCTGTTGCAGGCCTGCAATACTTTGGATGTTTATGAAAAGAGCACATCCTTTCCCAGGCATGAATGGAAGAGCAGTATGAAACCCTCTTTTACATTCACGATTGAAGACACCCTTACACCCTATAATATTTATGTAGTGCTGCGGCATGAAGATGCCTACAGGTATAATAATATCTGGCTGAATGTTACCACGCAGTCGCCCGGCGATACCGCCCGCACACAATTGGTGGATGTAACATTAGCCAATAATGCCAAAGGTTGGCTGGGGACGGGCATGGATGATGTATTTGATCACCGGGTGCGCATCACCCGTACACCGGTTAAGCTAAAAAAAGGCAATTATACTTTCGTATTGCAGCAGGCCATGCGAGAGGAACCCTTGCAATACCTGCTCAGCGCCGGCATACGTGTTGAAAAAGCAAGATCATGAGCTTTTTTAAACTAAAAAAGTTAACCATTGTAACCACTGTATACTGGTTTTTGCTGGTATACATGGTATCGGCATTGTCGTGGTGGTTCATTGCACTGGAGCAGCAGAATAAGGAGATCACCGATATTCGCCTCGGTGAATTAAAACATGATGATCCTGCTTATTTTCAACGGGCAGTAACCATAGAAGCAGCCAAGAACCGGAAAACGTCACAATATATAGGAGAGGGAATGACTTTTTTATGTATTGTGGTGGTTGGCGCTGTGTTTGTATTCCGCGCCACCAGGAGACAGTTTAAGTTCTCGCAGCAGCAGCGCAATTTTATGACGGCTGTTACCCATGAGCTTAAAACACCCATTGCTGTTACCCGCCTCAACCTGGAAACATTGCAGAAAAGAAAATTAGATGAGGATAAACAGCAGCAATTGATTGCCAATACCATACAGGAGGCCAACAGGCTGAATACGCTTTGCAATAATATTTTACTGACAGCGCAGTTGGAAGCAGGCGCTTATGCCTCCGATGCAGAAGAGGTGAATTTCTCCGATCTTGTAGCAGGCTGTGTGGATGATTTCAGTAGCAGGTTTCCGCATCGGCATATAACAGAAGAGATCGGTGAAAACATATATATCAACGGCGAGGCCCTGCTGTTGCAAATGCTGGTGAATAACCTGGTTGAAAATGCCATGAAATATTCACCTAAGGAATCTGTTATTACCGTTAAGGTCACTGAGGCTGACAGAGAAGTGCAGTTAACGGTCATTGATGAAGGCCAGGGTATCCCGGATGAAGAAAAGAGAAAAATATTCGACAAGTTCTACCGTGCGGGTAATGAAAATACCCGTACAACAAAGGGTACCGGCCTCGGGCTTTACCTCTGCCGGAAGATAGTAGAGAGTCATAATGGCTACATTTCTGTGACAGACAACCATCCGCAAGGAAGTATTTTTGCGGTATTATTTCAATCAGCATGAAATGAGCCAGATAAAGCAGATCTTTATTAACCCGGATAATTTTATGGCAAATTCCATGTGACCATTAGACAATGACTGATACACATGAAAGATAACAAAGCAAATATCCTGTTGGTGGAGGATGAAGAGAATCTTCACGAAGCACTAAAACTCAACCTTGAGCTGGAAGGCTATGAAGTAACATCTGCCTATAATGGTAGTGAAGCCCTGAAAAAAGTAAGTAATGAATATTTTGACCTGATCATTATGGATATCATGCTGCCTGAAATAGATGGCATCGGTGTTACAGAAAGCATCAGGGTCAACCACAATGAAGTGCCCATACTGATACTAAGCGCGAAAAATACCAGTGCCGATAAGGTGCTGGGATTAAAGAAAGGGGCAGACGATTACCTGACCAAACCTTTTAACCTCGAAGAATTATTGCTGCGGGTTAACAAACTGATAGAAAAGAATAAAAGACTGCAGGAAAAAGAGACCATTGGCGACAGTTACGATTTTGGCAATAATAAGATCGACTTCAAAGCGCAGGATGCTATTACCTGGAATGGCGAGCGAATAGAATTGAGTAAGAAAGAAGCCATGCTTTTAAAGCTGCTGATTGAGAACAAGGGGGAAGTAGTTACCCGCGAAAAAATATTGCAGGTGGTCTGGGGCTATAATGTCTATCCTACCACAAGAACCATTGATAATTTCATCTTAAGCTTCCGTAAATACTTTGAAGAAGACAGCCGTAATCCCCGCTATTTCCATTCGGTGAGAGGGGTGGGGTATAAGTATACAGACTAAACAATTTTTCTACAACATTTGCGTTATGTTTGTCACAAACACTGCTACATGTCATTGCAAACGATCATAGACTTCTTAGAACCGGTAAATATTGCACAATTGTCGAATGATGAAGGATTCAGGGATACCCAGCTTGGCAGGCATATTGCAGTGTATGACGAGGTTTTCCCGGATATAGCGCATGCTGATATGGTATTGGTTGGCTGTGGCGAGATGAGAGGCGCCGGGATACAGTACACAAACACCGATGCACCAGATGCTGTTCGGAGCGAATACTATAAGTTGTTTCACTGGCATACAGACGTAAATGTAGCTGATGTGGGAAATGTAAAATGCGGCGCCACTTTGCAGGACAGTTATGCTGCATTGCGTATGGTGGTAAGTGAGCTGGTGGCATTGGGCAAGAAAGTTATTATACTGGGGGGCTCTCACGATATAACCAGCGCACAATACCAGGCATATGGTTCTTTGAGCAGGATCATTGATGCGGTTTGTGTAGATGCGCGAATGGACTTGGATATGGACAGCACATTGCCTGCTGATAATTTCCTAGTGGAATTGTTCACAGGTATGCCTAATCATTTGAGGCATTACAGCCATATTGGATTTCAGAGTTACCTGCTGCACCCGGAAATGCTTGAGACAATTGATAAGCTGAGATTCGATTGTTTTCGTGTTGGCAAGGTGAAAGAGAATATAGAAGAGATGGAGCCGACTGTCCGTAACAGTGAATTATTCAGTTTTGATATGGCTGCCATACAACATGCGCATGCGCCGGCAAATCATATCACACCGAATGGGTTTAGCGGTGAAGAAGCCTGCACCCTGGTGCAATATGCGGGTATGAGCCAGGTTTGCAGCAGTATAGGTATTTATGGATATATACCGGCACAGGATGTGCACAACCTCACTGCCAAACAGATAGCGCATATGCTGTGGTATGTGATGGATGGGATCAATAAGAGCAAACAAGAAGCACTATTGACAGAGCGCCATCAGTTCAATGAATTCACCATGGCTTTTGCGGAAGTGGAAACCATCTTCCTGCAAAGCAAACGTACCGGCAGGTGGTGGATGCAATTGCACGATGGTAATTATATAGCCTGCAGTTACAAAGATTATTTAACAGCCTGTAATAATGACATCCCGGAAAGATGGATGCGTGCAGTAGAAAGAAGCTGAACAGGTGGTGAGATTGACACCAGGTTAACAGATTCAAAATCAAGATATGAAATTCAGCAGCGTTTTATTGACAGGGATGACTGTTTTGATTTGGGCCACGTCCTGCAGT
The DNA here is from genome assembly GCA_041856175.1 of Sediminibacterium sp. GTDB lineage: Bacteria > Bacteroidota > Bacteroidia > Chitinophagales > Chitinophagaceae > Sediminibacterium. The sequence continues at coordinate 1,016 of JBHAFM010000028.1, read as the reverse complement.
ACTGCCAGGAGGGCAACTGTACAACCTGCGTTTTCTCCCATTGAGTCCAATACTTTGAACGATGTACAGGATGAACTGCTTGCCACTCCCGGGTTAAAAACTGCTCATATCGGTATCAGCGTCTACGATCCTGCGGACAATAAATACCTGTATAATTACCAGGGAGACAAATATTTTGTCCCTGCCAGCAATACCAAGATCGCCACCTGCTATGCGGCCATGAAATACCTCGGAGATAGTTTGGCAGGAGCCAGGTATGTAATGGTGAATGATTCAACCATTGAAATAGAACCTGCTGCCGATCCCACTTTATTGCACCGCGATTTCAAAACACAACCCCTCTTCTCCTTGCTGAAACAGTTTGCCATCATCAGGATTGCAAAACCTGTATATGATGGCGGGTTTATGGGAGATGGCTGGGCATGGAATGATTTCATGGATGATTATATGGTACAAAGGAGCAACCTGCCTGTTTACGGTAATGTGGTGCTGATCAATAAAAAAACAGATACCAGTGTTGCGATGACGCCCGCAGCCTTTAAAAAAATGAGTACAGTAACTGAAAAAATGACAAATGGATTTGAACTGGTGAAATCCTGGGATGCTAATGCATTTGTTTTTAAAAACGGGAACAGCAAGCTCCGGGAAGTGCCGTTCAAGCCAGACCTGGCCACGATTATTGCATTACTCTCCGATACCCTCAACAGGCAGGTAGAAGCAGATTTTAACTGGAAGGCCTCTTTCAGTAATACCATTTATTCGCAACCGACCGACTCCATGCTCAAACCCATGATGCATCGCAGCGACAATTTCTTTGCCGAGCAAAGCCTGCTGATGGTAAGCAATGAAAGACTGGGGGTAATGGATGATACAAAAATTATTGATGTATTACTGAACACAGACTTCAAAGACCTTCCGCAGAAACCCAAATGGGTTGACGGCAGCGGCCTTAGCCGCTATAACCTTTTCACACCGCAGGATTTCGTAACCATTCTCAGCAAAATGAAAAATGAATT
>JBHAFM010000027.1:0-16637 GCA_041856175.1 Sediminibacterium sp. | reverse complement strand
GTAATAACCGCAACAAAAAGCCTGTCTAACTTTGTGTCATAATTAACTGATCATGACACATTACTATTCCATCACCGGCATGACCTGCACCAGTTGCCAGTCAAAAGTTCAAAGCCTGCTGTCGCAGGTACCAGGGGTAAAAAACGTATCCATCGACCTTGCAAAAGGTGAAGCAACTGTTGAGATGGACAACCATATTGCAACAGATACTTTCAGGAATGCTTTGAAAGACTATCCCAAATACCAGCTTTCCGCAAAGCATGATCCCGTACCAACTGTTGAAGCGGGGGAAACCAGGTCATGGCTGGCTACCTATAAACCCATTCTCCTGATCTTCGGATACATCACCGTCCTTTCCCTCATCATTGCAGGCAAAGCTGGCAGATTTGATGAGTTGCTTGGCATGAGGGTTTTCATGAGCGGGTTCTTTTTAACCTTTTCCTTCTTTAAAATGCTCGACCTGGATGGATTTGCAGATAGCTATGCCACTTATGACATTGTTGCAAAAAAGTTCAGGCAATGGGGATATGTGTATGCTTTCATTGAATTGGGATTGGGTACTGCATACGCCATGAACCTGCAACCTTTCATCACCAACCTTGTTACTGTTGTGGTGATGACAGTTAGCCTCATCGGGGTGCTGCAAAGTGTTTTAAACAAAAGGAAGATACGTTGCGCCTGCCTCGGCGCTGTGTTTAACTTGCCCATGAGTACTGTAACCATTATAGAAGACAGCTTAATGATTGCGATGGGAGCAGTTGCGTTGCTTACTATGTTGTAATACCTGTTTAAATTGCTACGGTATGTTGCCTTCTTCCTTCTTTGCTTCGTTATAATGGAACAGTAAAGCGCCGGAAGGGCACTGCGCTACCTGTTGTTGAATGCGCTCTGCACTGGCGCCGTCTACATTGATCCATTTTTTTATCCTTGGATCGAATACCTGCAGCAGTTGTTTCCAGCAGCGGGTGGAATGCTGGCAGTAGCCGGGTTTCCAGTCGACCGTTATTTCATCATTGCTGTATTTGATCGTCTTCTCATCCGGACCGTCGCGGAAAACAAAGGTCCTTACCTTGGTATCACCTTCCAGTATTTTTGAAACCGGGCAATGGCTGGCTATTTCCTGCAGTTTTGTTTTCACTGCTTCTTCCACCTGCCCGGAGAATACAATATCACGATCGATGGTCGTGGTCAGCACTTCATCTTTTATTTCCTGGTAAAGGTTGGCCTTTACGGAGATCACAGGAATATCCCATCCCTTCCGGTCTATATACATACGCAGGGTAACTAAGGTGCAGGAGGCCAGCGAAGACAGTAATAAGGTAAAAGGGTCGGGGCCCTCATCCCCGCCACCTGAACTTTCCGGTTCATCGGCGATAAATTTCCCGTTCCGCCATTCAATGGTACACTGGTATTTTGCTGTACCTATGGTACCATGAACCGGCTTCTCTAATTTATATTTCATAATACGATACTTTACTCGCAGCAATAAAAAAATCATAAATCCTCCAATCATCCATCAGCCATTCTCCGCTTCGCTTCCATACACCACAACAATTCATCTAAGAATACTTTCGTTCTCTTATCCGTTCCTGTTTTATCTGCCGGGTTTCCCAGTTCATCAAATGCTTCCTGCACTTTTGGTATGGGATACATGGCTGGCACCATCAGCACCCCTATCTTCCATAAAGAAAAAACGAGTGATGTGGTAACCTGTGCTCCGCCAAAAGGTCCCGCAGATGCTGTAACAAGGGCTATTGGCTTGCGGCGCCACTCGGCATACAACAGGTCAATCACATTCTTCAGGCTGGCCGGGTAACCGCCATTGTATTCGGGTGTAACAATGATCACACCGTCCGCATGCGTTATCTTCTCTGCAAACCGGAGTACCTGTGGCGTCGGGTTCTTCATCATCCTTAAACGTTCATCAAAAACAGGGAAGCGGTATTCGTTCAGGTCTGCTATCTCAACATTGGCAAGCTTATTTTCTGTAATATAATTACTAAAATATAAAGCAGCCCTGTGGCTGTTGCGGGCAATGCGGACACTGGATGATACAATGATAATATTCATATACGCTGAAATTGTGATAAAATTGATCGTATTGAGGAGCCAATAGGTTATATAATGTAAAATCTGATGTACTAATGTAAAAAGAATATTTCATCGGGGGTTGATCATTGGTCAGCCCCTGTCTAAAATATAAACTTCAAACCAACACTTAATTTTTACTTAAAATTCAATATATTCATGGCTCCATTTTTCTATTTAAAAACACTAACGACAATTGCATGAAAAAGAAAATCGAAAACAAGCCACAGGCCGAAGGTTCCGATAACTCCAGGAGAAAGTTCCTGCGCAACGGCGTAACCGCGCTGGCTGGCTTTTACATTCTTCCCCGCCACGTATTGGGTGGCACCGGGTTTGTAGCTCCCAGTGATAAACTTCAGGTAGCCGGTATTGGCGCCGGTGGTAAAGGTGAAAGTGATCTATGGAATTTCTTTCAGAGCGGCAAAACTGACATTGCTTTTCTCTGCGATGTAGATGAAAGACAGTTCAAAAAAAGCCGGGAACGGTACCCTAAAGCCAAAATATACAAAGACTACCGTGAAATGCTTGACAAAGAGGCCAAGCATATTGATGCGGTATCTGTTTCCACACCCGATCACATGCACGCTGTGATGGCCATGGCTGCCATGCAGCTGAATAAGCACGTGTACGTACAAAAACCGCTCACACACGATATCTACGAAGCACGCACACTTACACAGGCTGCTCATCGTTATAAAGTGGTTACACAAATGGGTAACCAGGGTGCTTCCGGCGATGGTGTACGCCAACTGGTGGAATGGTACAATGCCGGCCTGCTCGGCGATGTACATACCATTTATTGCTATACTGACCGTCCCGTTTGGCCCCAGGGTATTGGCTGGCCTGCCAAACAACCCACTTTACCTAAAGAACTCGACTGGAATCTCTGGTTAGGTACGGCTCCTTATAAAGACTATGTGGACGGCCTCGTTCCTTTCAACTGGCGTGGCTGGTGGGATTATGGTACCGGCGCCCTGGGCGATATGGCCTGTCATATTATGGCTCCTGCGTTTGCTGTATTAGGACTGGGCTATCCCGTATCTGCCGAATGCAGCGTGGCTACCCGTTATGTAGAGCCATGGAGAAAAGCATACTTCCCCGAAGCTGGTCCTATTTCATCACATATCACACTCACATTCAAAGGACAGAACGGCAAGTCCGATGTTAAACTGCACTGGATGGATGGTGGTATACAGCCGGAACGCCCAGAAGAGCTCGGCCCTAATGAAGTAATGGGCGATGGTGGCAATGGCGCTATCTTTATTGGTACCAAAGGCAAGATGATGTGTGGCACTTATGGTAAAGACCCACAACTGCTTCCCACCTCACGTACCAAAACAACAAATACACCTCAAACACTCGCACGTGTACCGGGAGGTGACAATGGCCACTATGCTGCATGGGTAGAAGCTGCAATTGCCGGTTATGGCAGTGAAAAAGCCAATAACCTCAGTTCTAATTTCGACATTGCCGGACCATTGACTGAAAGCGTACTGATGGGCAACCTTGCCATCCGCAGTTATGATATCCAGAAGAAAAATGACAAAGGCAATATCAGCTACCCCGGCCGCAATATCAAATTAATATGGGATGGTCCGAATATGAAGATCACCAACTTTGAAGAAGCCAACCAGTTTGTGAAGAGAAGTTACAGAGAGGGATGGACACTGGGAGTTTAAGTTAAATTCAAAATTAAAAAGTCAAAATTCAAAAAGTAGGGTGCACCACCCCATTTGAATTTTGACTTTTTAATTTTGACTCTTTACTTAGATACTTAACGCCTTCATATATACTGCATCCGCTTCGGCACTCTGCAAAGGATTACTTCCTGTAAATGCTTCCTGTTCAACAATAAAATTTTTCAGGCCATTGGCTTTACCCACTTTCAGGATGGAAGCGAAATCAATGGTTCCTTTTCCGAGCTGAACAGATTCATGTCCCTTGGCTATCTTACCCAGGTCTTTTATATGACACAGGCGGAAACGGTTGGGATGTTTTTTGAACCAGGCTTTGGGGTCTTCGCCTGCAGCCACCACCCAATAAATATCCATTTCAAAATCAACTAAGTTTTTATCGGTGTTCTTCATCATCACTTCCTGCGGTACTTCTCCGTCGATCGGTTTGAATGAATAATCGTGGTTGTGGTAAGCGAACCGGATACCATTCTTCTTGCAGATCTCGCCCGATTTATTGAATTCATCTGCAAAGCGCTTGAAGTTATCAATGCTTTTTTGCGGCCCTTTATAAGGGCAGATCAGGTATTTCATCCCGATCTCTGCAGCTTCCGCAGCTTTGCGTTCAAAATCGACGGTGTTGTTACAGTGCGATGAAATGATGTGCATGCCTAATTCATCCATGTATTGCTTAAATGCTTTGTTCCCCATTCCCCAGAACATTCCCTGTTTGCCCTCAAAGCTTTCCACCTGGTTGTAGCCGTATGAAGCAATCTTCTTTAAAGTTTCCCTGGCATCTTTGGCCATATCTTCCTTAACAGTCCACAATTGAATACCAAACGCAGGCAGCTTTTTAGGCGCTGCAAAATTTTCCAGCAGGGACGCTGACCTGCCCCTGAAAGGTAATGATAAGCCCAACGCAGCAAATGCTCCGTAGCGTAAAAAATCTCTTCTGTTGGTTGACATAGTATATGCTGTTTATTGTTTTTAAAACAAAAAGCTGGTTCACACTAGGTTGCCCAGGCCTTATCTCCTTTTTTATAAGGGATACAGCCTTCATATTTACCAGGTACGGCTACATAACGCAATGCTTGTTTGGCGCCTATTTCAGAAGTGAAATAGCCCCAAAGGGTTAATTCCTTCATCATACGGAAATAATGGGTAGGGTCTTCTTTTTTCTTGTTCTTCTGGTATTCTTTCTGCTCTTTGTCCAACGCTACCAATAAATCGTGGCGCTGTTCCGGCGTGCTTTCCAGGAAGGACTTATTGTTCTTCTTCTTGCTTGCTTCATCCAGCTTTTTGATACCGTCGGTAAATATTTGCTGGTCTTTGGCTTCGTAACAATCTTTTACGATCACGGTCATGAAGTCGCCCACTTTTGCCGCTTTGGCTCCCGGTGTGCTGGTAGCCGGCAGAATGGTTTCGGCTACTTCATTTAAAAAACCAACGTCATCTGCAGAGAAATTGACAACACCTGCTTCTGTGCCTTTGGTTTTGCAACCCGACAAAAAGGCTTCTGCGCCAAGGATCGTTCCACCCAGGAGCAGCGCTACACTGGAAATGGCTTCTCTTCTGTTCATTGTAGTGTATTTAATTTTTTATAAATTCTGTTTCTTAAGCTCTGATACAGCATGGTCTACCGCACGTGCAGTGAACGCCATATAAGTAAGTGACGGATTCACGCATGCGGCAGAAACCATAAAAGAACCATCTGTAACATATACGTTCGGCGCATCCCATACCTGGTTGAATTTATTCAGCACAGATGTTTTAGGATCGGCTCCCATACGTGCAGTACCCATTTCATGGATACCACGGCCTGGTGTACCATCGCCATCACGTCCCTGTACATCTTTTACACCAACAGCTTCCAGCATTTCAATGGCATCTTTCAGCATGTCTTTCCGCATCTTCAGTTCATTCTCCTTCAGCTCACAATCAATGGCCAGTACATTCAATCCCCATTTGTCCTTTTTGGTTTTATCCAAAGTCACTTTGTTGCTGTGATCGGGCAGGATCTCACCAAAGCCACCAATACCCAGCGACCAGCTACCTGGTTCAGTGAGGGCATCTTTATAAGCGCCACCAATGCTCAGTTCGGCAACTTCATGATTGTATCCCTGGCGGCCTCCGCCTCCTTGGTAACCAAAACCGCGTAAGTAATCGCGCTTATCGCCAAACAGGTTCTGGTAACGCGGGATATAAATACCATTGGCACGGCGGCCGAAATAGTATTTGTCCTCATAGCCTTCTACCCGTCCGCTTGCACCCACACCCAAATGGTGGTCCATCAGGTTATGGCCGAGTTCTCCGCTGCTGCTGCCCAAACCATCGGGCCATACATCAGTGGCAGAATTCATCAGTACCCAGGCAGAGTTGAGGGTTGATGCGTTTAAGAAAACGATCTTTGAATTGAACACATAGGTCTTGTTCGTCTCCGCATCAAGTACTTCCACACCTGTTGCTCTTTTCTTATCCTTGTCGTACAGGATCTTCGTAACGATAGACCATGGGCGCAGGGTAAGGTTACCTGTTTTCATAGCAGCAGGTAAGGTAGAAGACTGTGTGCTGAAGTAGCCTCCGAACGGACATCCCAGCCAGCACTTGTTCCTGAACTGGCAATTGGTTCTTCCTTCATGTGGCACAGTAAGATTGGCTGTACGTCCAATGATCATGGAACGTTTGCCCTTATAATATTCTTTCAGTCGTACTGCTGCATCCTTTTCTACGCAGGTCATATCCATTGGCGGCAGGAACTGGCCATCGGGTAATTGTGCCAGGCCATCTCTGTTACCACTGATGCCTGCAAATTTTTCTGCATAATCATACCAGGGTGCAATTTCATTGTAACGAACGGGCCAGTCAACAGCAATACCGTCTTTGGCATTCGCTTCAAAATCAAAATCGCTCCAGCGGTAACTTTGGCGGCCCCACATTAACGACCGGCCACCTACATGGTAACCGCGGAACCAGTCGAAACGTTTGATTTCGGTATACGGACTCTCTTTGTCCTTTACCCAGTAATCCAGGTTCGTTTCGTTCAGCGGGTAATCGCGTTTAAGCACAGGATAATCATTGATCATCTGCTGTGTTCTTCTGCCATGGTGCGGATAATCCCACGCCTCTTTGTTGGCATTCACATAATCTTTGATGTGTTCGATGTTGCGACCACGCTCCAGCATCAGCACTTTAAGCCCTTTTTCGGTAAGCTCTTTGGCGGCCCAGCCCCCGCTGATACCCGAGCCAATGACAATCGCATCGTAGGTTTGATCAGACATTTTTTATTGGTTTGTGGTTTATTGTTTGTTAAATATCGCAGATCTCTATTGCCTTTCTTAAGGATCCCAGTTTATCGGTTGCTGCCGGAATGAATTCCTGGGCCACATAGCCTTTATAACCTGTAGCTACTATTGCCCGCATGATAGCAGGGTAATATAATTCCTGTGTTTCATCTATCTCATGCCTGCCCGGTACACCGCCTGTATGGTAATGACCCAGGTACTGATGGTAATCCCGGATGGTCCTGATCACATCCCCCTCATCTATCTGCATGTGATAAATATCATACAACAGTTTGAAATTAGGCGAACCAAGGCGCTTACAGAGTTCAACACCCCAGGGGGTTCTGTCGCACATATAATCTTTGTGGTCGACCTTACTGTTCAACAGCTCCATTTGTATGGTGATTCCGCTTTTTTCTGCCAGCGGCAATACTTTTTGCAGTCCTTCCACACAGTTCTTGAGGCCTGTTTCGTCGTCCATTCCGTTACGGCTACCACTGAAGCAAATAACATTTTTATACCCTGCTTTTACCATCAGCGGTATCACTTCAAGGTAGCTCTCCGTTAGTGGTGCATGGTAGGTTTTATTGTTCCATCCATTGGTAAGGCTCACCTTTCCGTTGATGTAGCACATAGAACTGTACAGGCCATATTGCTGCAGCATGGGCCAGTCCTTCGGGCCTATCAGGTCTATCGCTCCAATGCCGATCTCTTTGGCAGCCTTGCATAATTCTTCCAGTGGGAGATAGCCGTATGTCCATTGGCAAACAGAATGGTTAATGTTTCCTTTCAGCATAAACGGTTTGTTCTTTTTGCTTTCAGCAACTGCAAAAGAAGGTAAGACAGCGCCTGCGGCAACTGCTGCAGATCCTGCAATAATGTTTTTAATCGCGTGTCTTCTATTCGTATTAGACATAAATAAATTAAAATATAAATGCTTTACAATGATGTAACGTAATTCTGATTAAGCAATCGTTTGTTTAAGCTGCTGGTATTTTTTTCTCCTGGTTATGTAAATAAGAATAAAAACAATAACCAATATTACAGGCATGATGGCAACTTTCATAAATGTCTCTGAGCCGGCAATAGCATCAGGATTGGTTGCATTTGTTGCGATTGCTGTCGTTTTAAAATTATCATACCACTTGCCCATCATTGGTACTATTAATGAAGTTGAAAACATACCTGCACCACCCATTAAGGACAATCCTAAAGCACCCGTATTTGGAAGATATTCAGAAACAAATCCCAGCATAGTTGGCCAAAAGAAACAAATACCTGCTGCAAATACAAATGCAGCTCCGAAAGCAGCATACCCACTAACTCTGCTAAGAAGGAAAAGTCCTATTCCGGCCAGCATAGCAGAAAGGATCAGCATTCCGTTCGGGTTAAGCCTGTGAACAACCGGGCCTGCAAATGATCTCCCAACAGCCATTAAACCATTAATAAATACCAGCACTAGGATACCTGATATACCAGCACCTTGCAGCAAAGCACCTAACCATTGATTGGTTCCTAATTCTGTAGCTGCAGTCATAAACATACAAGCCAGCATGACAAGAAATAAAGGATTAAGGCAGGAACTAAACATTTTGCTGGTACTCACTCCTTTCGATACCCTTTCAGTTTGGGGAAAATCAAGTTTAAAAAACAGATAGCCATATATAGCAGCGGGTATAAATAAAGTAGCAATAAGAATGTGCCAGTCAATTTTTAACTGGTCTATCATAATATAAGAAATGATCCCGCCAATCATGATTCCACCAGGAAACCAAACATGGAATCTGTTTAACATGGTTGTTTTGTTTTCCGGATATAATGTCACCACCAGTGGATTACATGCTGCTTCTACCATTCCATTGCCAATACCTATAAATACCGTGCCTATAAATAACATAGTAGCATCTTTTGCTACTAAATAAGTAATGGCTCCGGCTATATGGCCAATAAAAGCCAGAACGAGAAGTCGTTTCATTCCAATTACATCACATAAGGGGCCACCAAAAATCATAGCCAGGGTAAAACCCCAAAAAGCCGGACTGAATATCCAGCCAATTTGTTCCTTGGTTAAATGAAAAGCGTCACCCCATACACCTTCAAGCGAGGCTCGAAAGGCAAATGTCATGGCTGTAACAATAAGAGCAATACGGCTTGCAAGAAATAACTTGCTTGGTTGAGGGTTCGTTGGCATAATCGTTAGCTAATTAAAATTTTAATCAGATGCTAAATGTAAATTTTATTTTTAAAAGTTGGTGTTATAAATACACTTTCATCAATTTTTTTTCCCAGTTTTACAACAAATCAGCAGTCATGCTGAAGCATTTTTACATATATGATAATATATGATTAGAATAAGATAAAAAAGTACAATTATTATGAACCGTAAATTAAGAATGGGTATGGTTGGTGGAGGCAAGGATGCCTTCATAGGTGCCATACACCGCATTGCTGCCAACATGGATGGCCTCATTGAATTAGTATGTGGTGCCTTAAGCATCAACCCGGAGATCGCTGTAGATTCCGGACATTCCTTATTCCTGCCGGAAGACCGCATTTATCTTACGTTTAGTGAGATGATTGAAAAAGAAAGCAAGTTGCCGGCCGATAAACGCATGGATTTCGTAACCATCGTTACGCCCAACTTCGCACACTTTGCACCGGCCATGATGGCATTGGACCATGGTTTTAATGTGGTGCTTGAGAAACCCATGACTTTCACATTAGACGAAGCCAGGCAACTGAAAGAGAAAGTGGAAGCAACCGGGTTAGTGCTTTGTTTAACGCATACATATTCGGGTTATCCAATGGTAAAACAATCCCGTGCCATGATCGCTGAAGGTGCATTGGGAAAAATAAGGAAGGTATGGGTAGAATACCCGCAGGGCTGGCTCAGCAAACTGAGTGAACGCGAGGGCAACACACAGGCCGCATGGCGTACCGATCCCAAGCGTTCCGGCAAGAGCGGCAGTATGGGCGATATTGGTACACATGCTGCACACCTTGCAGAATATGTTACCGGTTTACAGATTACCCACCTCTGCGCAGACCTGAACATCATGGTAGAAGGGCGTGCGCTGGATGATGATGGCAATGTTTTACTGAAATTCAATAACGGTGCAACCGGTGTACTGATGGCTTCACAGGTAGCTGCCGGTGAAGAGAATGCATTGAAGATACGTGTCTATGGAGAAAAAGGTGGTATTGAATGGGCGCAGCATGAACCCAATACATTATTAGTAAAATGGCTGGAGCAACCCACCCAGATCCTCCGTGCGGGTGGCAACTATGGCGACCGTTTATCCAGCTTCGCCACACATAACTGCCGCACACCGGGTGGCCACCCCGAGGGTTATCTGGAAGCATTCGGTAATATCTATCGCAATTTTGCCCTCACCTTAGCTGCCAAAATAGATGGTAAAACACCTACGAAAGAAATGCTCGACTTTCCTTCGGTTGCAGACGGTATCCGTGGTATGGCATTCATTGATAATGTAGTGGCTTCGGCAAATTCGGATGTGAAATGGACTAAGTTTGAAGTGTAATTTTTGTGAGACATTTCACCAATCTTTTAAACCAACGATAAAATGACCACACTAAAAGGGCCGGGTATTTTTCTTGCGCAGTTCATGGGCGATGCTCCACCGTTTAATTCATTGGAGTCCATTTGCAAATGGGCCGCATCATTAGGTTTTACAGGTGTACAGATCCCAACGTGGGACAGTCGCTGCATTGACCTGCAAAAAGCGGCGGAGAGCAAAACCTATGCAGACGAGATCAGGGGTATTGTGCAGGCAGCCGGGTTGGAGATAACAGAATTATCTACGCATTTACAGGGACAATTGGTAGCCGTGCATCCTGCCTATGATGTGTCCTTTGACGGGTTTGCGCCTGAAAATGTACGCAACAATCCCAAAGCCAGAACGGCATGGGCGGTTCAGCAGTTAAAGTACGCAGCCAAAGCTTCCAGGAACCTGGGACTGAATGCACACGCTACTTTCAGCGGCGCACTGTTATGGCATACGGTTTATCCCTGGCCGCAAAGACCGGCCGGTTTGGTAGAAACCGGTTTTACAGAACTCGGTAAACGCTGGCTGCCCATACTGAATGAGTTTGATGCCCATGGTGTTGATCTCTGTTATGAGATCCACCCGGGTGAGGACCTGCATGATGGCATTACCTACGAGATGTTCCTTGAAAAAGTGAACAACCACCAACGCGCCTGTTTGTTATACGACCCCTCGCATTTTGTATTGCAATGCTTAGATTACCTGAGTTATATAGATCATTACCATGAACGCATCAAAATGTTCCATGTAAAAGATGCAGAGTTCAATCCGACCGGAAAACAGGGTGTGTACGGCGGCTACCAGAACTGGATTGACCGTGCCGGACGTTTCCGTTCATTGGGCGACGGGCAGGTGGATTTTAAATCCATCTTCAGTAAAATGGCCGCCTATGATTACAAGGGCTGGGCCGTAATGGAATGGGAATGTGCCATTAAACACCCCGAAGTGGGTGCGGCAGAAGGAGCCGTTTTCATCAAACAACAGATCATCAAAGTAACCGATAAAGCGTTTGATGATTTTGCCGGCACCGGCTTCGATGAAAATTTTAACCGCCGCATTTTAGGAATAGATCAATAACTTGCAAAGTATTCTAAAAGACAAACGCCAATCAAATGAAAAAGTATTACGTAGCAATTGCTTTACTGGCTGCAACTATGAGTGCCTGCGGCGGTAACAATGAAAAAAAAGAAGAGAAAACCGTGGCACCACAAGCTGCTGCTGCTGCAGCCAGCGACCTTAGTTCAAATCCGGATTACCAGAAGGGCCTGGAACTTATTGCCAAGAATGACTGTCTTACCTGTCATAAAGTAAATGAAAAAAATATCGGGCCCGCTTATAAAGATGTAGCTGCCAAATATGAAAGCAATGATGCAAACATCAGCATGCTTGCTGCAAAAGTGATGAAAGGCGGACAAGGTGTATGGGGTGCTGTTCCGATGACCCCCCACCCCCAATTGTCTGAAGACGATGCAAAACAAATGGTAAAATATATTCTCCTACTCAAAAACAAATAAGCTATGCAATTATTCCTCACCGGCACACTCCTGGCAGCAGTATTGTTTACAGGTACCCCTGATAAACAACCTGCCAGCTCTGCTTCTGTGCAGACAAAAGCAAAAAAAGGCTGGATCTCTTTGTTCGATGGAAAAACAACCAAAGGCTGGCACAGCTATGGCAAAACAACGGTTGGCCAGGCATGGAAAGTGGCAGATGGAGTTTTATACTTAGACGCTTCTAACAAGGCCGACTGGCAAAGCAAGGGCGGCGGCGACCTGGTAAGTGAAGGGGAATTTGAAAATTTCCATCTGAAATACGAATGGAAAATATCAAAGAACGGTAACAGCGGCCTGATCTTCTGGATCCAGGATGATCCTGCCAAGTATAAATATGTATGGTATACCGGTCCTGAGATGCAGATACTTGATAATGATGGTCATGCTGACGGTAAGATCAATAAACACCGTGCCGGCAACCTGTATGACCTTATTGCAGGCAAAGAAGGGGTTGTAAAACCGGTGGGCGAATGGAACCAGGCTGAGATCATCAGCAACAAAGGCAAATTAGACCTTATTCTTAATGGTGTCACTGTTGTATCTACCACTTATGGCGATGACAACTGGAACCAGCTTGTGGCTGGCAGCAAATTCAAAAGCATGCCCGATTTTGCCAAGAGTGCAAAGGGACATATTGCATTACAGGATCATGGCAATGATGTATGGTTCAGGAATATTATGATCAAGAAATTATAAGAAGGGTCATTACTATAGCAATAAAAAACACCATGCATCCACATGGTGTTTTTTTATTGTACCAAGCTGAACAGGATCGCAGCAATCAATCCGCCGATAACAGGCCCGGCAACAGGTATCCAGCTATATTCCCATCCGCTGCTCCCTTTTGCTCGTATGGGCAGTAATGCATGCATGATACGCGGCCCCAGGTCACGGGCAGGATTGATGGCATAGCCTGTTGGTCCGCCTATACTAAGGCCAATCCCTACTACCAATAATGCCACCGGCAATGCGTCGAGTGAGCCGAGACTGGTGGCTCCCCCGGTGATGAACAATGCTCCGAACACCAATACAAAAGTGCCAATGATCTCCGTTAGCAGGTTGGCTGTTGTGTCTTTAATAGCCGGCATATTGCAAAAAACCCCGAGCTTGGCGCCGGTATCTTCTGTGGCGTCAAAATGTTTATAGTAAGCCAGCCAGGTCAGCGATGCACCTGCCATAGCGCCAAGGAACTGGCCGGCAATATACGCAGGCACCATGCTCCAGCTGATCTTATTCAGCCAGGCGAAAGCAATGGTAATCGCAGGATTCAGGTGCGCGCCGCTTCCTTTAGCCGCGATAAATACGCCAACGAAAACCGCAATACCCCATCCTAATGAAATCACAATCCATCCGCTGTTATTGCCTTTGGTTTTAGCCAGTACTACATTTGCTACAACACTTGTACCCAAGAGTACCAGCATAGCAGTTCCGATGAGCTCTGTTAAAAAGATTGACATAAATAATTAGTATTACAGGGTGAAGAAATAATTGATGAACACAGTTTATTCAGCTACACCATATGCTGCTGTTGCATTGATAGCCTGCTTCCAGTTGTTTGCTTTTTGCTGTACAGTTGCAGCCGGCATCAGCGGGTTGAATTTTTGATCTGCCTGCCAGTATTGTTCTATTTCGGCTATATCTTTCCAATACCCTACTGCCAGTCCTGCAAGATAAGCCGCTCCCAATGCAGTTGTTTCCGTAATAACCGGGCGAACAACAGTTGTGCTGAGCAGGTCACTTTGAAACTGTAACAATTTATTATTCACGGTGGCGCCACCGTCTACGCGCAGTTCTTTGATCTTTACACCCGCATCTGCTTCCATGGCAGTCAATACATCCATCACCTGGTAAGCGATACTTTCCACTGCAGCTCTTGCAATATGTCCCGCTGTAGTGCCCCTGGTAATACCTACAATGGTACCCCTTGCCTGTTGGTTCCAGTAGGGAGCGCCTAAGCCCGCAAACGCCGGCACCATATACACGCCCCCATTGTCCTCCACTGATGCTGCCAATGCTTCCACATCACCGGAAGTTTTAATCATACCCAATCCATCACGTAGCCACTGTACTACGGCGCCTGCAATGAACACACTTCCTTCCAGTGCATAGTGCACTTCATTATTTATTTTCCAGGCAATGGTCGTGATAAGATTATTATGGGAGAGAATGGGTTTTGTTCCGGTATTCATCAACATAAAACAACCGGTACCATAGGTGTTTTTTACCATCCCCGGCTGCAGGCACATCTGTCCGAATAAAGCCGACTGCTGGTCACCCGCCACACCGCCAATGGGAATATGCAGGTTGGTGAGCACACCCTGTGTATGGCCAAATATCTCACTGCTCGAACGAACCTCTGGTAATACTGATGCAGGAATATCAAAGAGTTCCAGTAAATCCGCATCCCATTGCAGTGTATGAATATTGAACAACATGGTACGTGATGCATTGCTGCTATCTGTTGCATGTACCTGCCCCTTTGTGAGTTTCCATATCAGCCACGAATCGATGGTGCCAAAACACAATTCACCTTTATTGGCCTGTTCCCTTGCGCCTGTTACGTTATCTAATATCCATTTCAGTTTGGTGGCCGAAAA
Source organism: Sediminibacterium sp. (assembly GCA_041856175.1). Taxonomy (GTDB): domain Bacteria; phylum Bacteroidota; class Bacteroidia; order Chitinophagales; family Chitinophagaceae; genus Sediminibacterium. The sequence continues at coordinate 1,879 of JBHAFM010000027.1, read as the reverse complement.
ATAAGCATCCAGTATCAGCCCTGTTTTTTGTTGTATCGCCACATGTTTACCTGCCTGTTTCAATGCTTCACAATAAGCTGCTGTCCGTTTATCCTGCCACACAATGGCATGATACAAAGGTTCGCCCGTTTGGCGGTTCCATACCACAGTGGTTTCGCGCTGGTTGGTAATACCGATGGCGGCTATGTCTGCTAAATTGAGTCCCGCTTTGATCACCGCTTCCGTGGCAACGGACAATTGTGAATGCCATATTTCTGTTGCATCATGTTCCACCCATCCCGGCTGAGGGAATATTTGTGTGAATTCTTTTTGTGCAACGGATATCAGCTCGCTTTTGTGATTGAAGACAATAGCACGGGAACTGGTGGTTCCCTGGTCAAAGGCCAGAATGTATTTTTCCATGGAAGCAGATCGGATTATGCTGTTAATTTAAGGTATATTTTATTGCCAGCTCTTTAAATTCATTCACCTGTTGTACTGCCCACTGTTCGTCTTTACCCATAACACGGGCCATGATCGCGGCAACAGGTGGTGCAATACGCATACACTCTTTCGCATCTAATAACAAAGCCCTCATTCTGCGCGACAATACATCTTCCAGCGTTCTTGCCATTTCATGTTGAACAGCCCAGATAACCTGCACTTCATGTATATGCAAACTTTCACTGATCCATGCTGCTTCATATCCGTTCATCAGCTTCCTCAATTCCACTGCATCGGCGCCATAGTAATAAAAAGGATCTGCCCAGTTCATACCAGTAGCATACCCGTGAACAGCAAGTTGCGTTGTTGGTGTATGCTTTGATGGCCAGAACAATTCTTTTTCTATGCGGTTGATGAGGTCCTCGCCCATTTTACGGTAAGTAGTCCATTTGCCACCCAGCATGGTGAACAGGCCCGAAGCCGTCACCATTATTTTATGGCTCCTTGATATCTCCTTTGTGCGTTGTCCTTCTCCCTGCGGTGCGGCTAATGGCCTTAGCCCGGCAAACACACTTAATACGTCTGAACGCTCCGGTTTAGCGCTAAGGTATTGTGCCGCTGTATTCAGAATGAACCTGATCTCTTCTTCGAGCGCTACCGGCTCAAGACTGGCTGCTTCAACAGGCGTATCAGTGGTGCCCACAACTAATTTATCGTGCCAGGGTACGGCAAAGAGCACTCTTCCATCAGCCGTTTCCGGAATCATTAAAGCATAGGCTGTTGGCTGGAATTTTTTATCAAGCACAATATGTACACCCTGGCTCACACAAATACTTTTGCCTGCGGCGGGGTCGTCCATTTTTAAAATCTCATCTACAAATACCCCGGTGGCATTGATCACTGCTTTTGCCCGCAGCGAGAACACGGCGCCTGTTTCTTCGTCGCGGGCCGTAACGCCGGATAATTTCCCCTTGTCTTTTAATAAACCCGTCACTTTTATATAATTAATGGCCACGCCGCCCTGGTCAAAAATGGTCTGCGCCAGGTTGATGGCCAGCCTTGCATCGTCAAACTGGCCATCGTGGTATAACACCCCGCCCACAAGACCATCGCTCTTGATATTGGGAAGTTTTTCAAGTGTTTTCTTTTTAGAGATAAAAACAGAGGCCCCCAGGCTTAACCTGCCCGCAATCCAGTCGTACAATTTGAGTCCAATGGTGTATTTGATCCTGTCGAAAAAACTATAAATGGGAATAATAAAACCCAGGTTCCGCACCAGGTGCGGGGCATTCCTGTGCAGTAATCCCCTTTCAACGCTTGCTTCCCTGACCAATCCAATATTTCCCTGCGCCATATACCGCACCCCGCCATGCACTAATTTGGTGCTTTTACTGGAGGTTGATTTTGCGAAATCCGATTGCTCTAATAATAAAGTCCTGTAGCCCCTGGCCGAAGC
>JBHAFM010000026.1:0-15342 GCA_041856175.1 Sediminibacterium sp. | reverse complement strand
AGGTAAACAAACAAGCGATGAGCCAGCTAAGATTCTTCATAAATATCGGGGGTTGCAAAGTTGCAAATCTAATCTTTTAATATTCTCCATTCAGCAGGGTAATAGTTATTGATACGGTTCGGTAACACTTTCATCCAGCCCAATGGCAATCCGTTGTACCGAACGAGGTTCCATCCCTTGGGTGCCGGCACCTCGATATGTTTTCGCCGAAGATATTGCAATGCGTCCTCTTTTTTTAATTCGACAGTAGGAAAATGACTTAATGGCAACAAACTTAATGCCAGTTCATGGGCTGGTATCACATCTTTTCCTTTGACACTGCCTATTTCCGTGCCTGCTTTTTTAATGTACAAATAATTGGCCAATATACTCAGATCGCTCAGCCATTGCCCAGGAATGGCCCGGATAGCAGTTGCCTGTTTAAACATTGACAGCTGATCCGGCAATGGCATCAAAGCTGAAACGAGTTGCATTTCCTGTTTTGAAGGCACCAACAACACCTGCTCCTTCATCCGCCGGTTTTCCGGAGTCGCTTTTTGCTGAAAAGCTGCCAGGTAAAATCCTTCACCCCTGACTTTATCAGGGTAAAACCGATACCCCGATGCATGGTGTACAGGCGAACTGGTTGTTACAATACCCCAGTCCCCGGGAACGTTTAATGACAAGTTCTTCATTCCCATTTCTCCAACCAGCCAGTCGGCAATGGCTTCATCTTCTTCCGCCGAATAAGAGCAGGTTGAATAAATCAATACCCCGTCTTCTTTTAAAGCCGGTAATACATCGGCCAATATCCGCTGCTGCCGCTGGCTGCAAAGTTGTACATTGGCTTCACTCCATGTTGCAACAGCTTCCGGATCTTTTCTGAACAGTCCGCTGCCACTGCATGGCGCATCAACCACCATAACATCGAAATACCCCGGCAATGATTGAAAATGTACAGGGTCATTATTGGTAACGATTATATTCCCGGCTCCCCATTTGGTGCTGTTTTCCACCAACACAGCAGCCCTTGGTTTGATCACTTCATTTGCCACCACCAATCCATCCGGAAAATAAGCAGCCAGTAGAGTGCTCTTCCCCCCGGGAGCAGCGCATAGATCCAGCACTTTCTGTTTGCCAGCTTCCCCAATCGCTTGTTCTAATGCATGCCACAAAAACATACTGCTTGCCTCCTGCACATAATAAGCGCCAGCATGAAAAGCAGGATCCAATGTGAAAGAAGGGCGACTGTGCAGGTACCTTCCCTGCGGGCACCATGGAACAGGATGATCTATGCCTTGTAAAGGGGGCTCCCCCGTTGGCTTGAACGGATTCAAACGTATGGAAGTCACCTGCTCCCCTGAAACATGTACCTGTACAAAAGCTTCTCTATCGAAACCTTTGACATTTTCAAGGGATTGCAATAACAGATCAGGGAGAGCCAAAATAAATATTTATGATGGATGGTTTGTGGTTGACAAAGCGAAGTAAAGACATTTATTTTTTACCAGGCTGTTACACTGTCTTGATTTCTGCTACCAATTTCTGTAAAGCCGCTTTTGCATCTCCGAAAAGCATGGATGTCTTTGGCTGAAAGAACAATTCATTTTCGATGCCCGCGTACCCCGGCTTCATGCTTCGTTTATTAACGATGACTGTTTTGGCCAATTCAACTTCGAGGATCGGCATACCATAAATAGGTGATGCGGGATCTGTTTTGGCAGCGGGGTTTACTACATCATTGGCGCCAAGTATCAATACCACATCGGTTGATTTAAACTCGTCATTGGCCTGCTCCATTTCGAGCAGCTTATCATAGCTTACATCTGCTTCTGCCAATAATACGTTCATATGCCCCGGCATTCTTCCGGCAACAGGATGAATGGCATATTTCACCTCCACTCCTTTTTCTTCCAGCAATTTTTCCAGTTCGTGGCAAACATGCTGCGCCTGTGCCACGGCCAATCCATAACCCGGTACAATCATCACCTTGCCGGCATAGCTCATACAAACGGCTGCATCGGAAAGTGATATTTCTTTATAGCTCCCCTGCTCACCTTTAGTACCGTTGCCCGCAACTGATGCAGCACCGAATGAACCAATTAAAACATTTGTGAGGCTTCGGTTCATCGCTTTGCACATAAGCATGGTAAGCAACGTTCCTGCTGCACCAACAAGAATACCACCGGTCAGCATTACCTGGTTATGGTACAGGAAACCGCCACAGGCAGCCGCTACGCCGGTGAAAGAATTGAGTAATGAAATGACTACGGGCATGTCTGCACCGCCGATCGGAAGCACAAACAGAATACCATATACAAGCGCCGCAATAAAAATCAGGTAAAACAACAGGTAATTGGATGGACCCAGGTTAAACACAAGGTACCCTGCCGCAACTAAAGTCACCGCTAACAATATGGTATTGAAAACCTGTTGCCCTTTAAATGCAAGATCTTTGATACGGCCGTTGAGTTTCCCCCATGCAATAATACTTCCGGCAAAAGAGATAGAGCCAATGATAAGTCCGAGGTAAATGGTGATCAATGTGCCATGAATGATGGGTTCGCCTGTTTTGACAATGTGTCCATATTCATTGATGGATATCAGGGCAGCACAGGCCCCGCCCATGCCGTTAAAAAGACTCACCATTTCTGGCATGGCAGTCATTTTTACTTTTTTAGCAGCCAGCATACCCACAACCGTACCAATGACCAAGCCGCTGAATATCCAGCCATAATTATGCAGCCTGGTACCATTCTCTTCATAAAGAAAAATGGTTCCGAAAATGGCTGCTGTCATACCAACAGCCGCCACCAAGTTCCCCCTTCTTGCTGTTTCCGGATGTGATAACATTTTAAGCCCGGCGATGAATGTCACCGAACCAATTAAGTAAATAAGCGTAAGCAGGCTCAATCCCATAATTATTTTTTCTTCTTAAACATTTCAAGCATTCTGTCCGTTACCATAAAGCCTCCCACGACATTCAGGGTTCCCAGTATCACCGCTAAAAAACCAATGCCTAATGCCATATAGTTTTCAGGTGCAACCCTTCCCATCACGATGATGGCGCCGATGATCACCACGCCATGAATGGCATTGGCACCGCTCATCAACGGTGTGTGCAATACACTGGGGACCCTTCCTATCACTTCTATTCCCAGGAAGACGGATAGGATCACGATATAAATGATCTCAATATTGTCATGTATCCAGCTTACTATGCTCTCCATAAGACCTTATTATTTAATTGCTTCTGCTAAACCACTGGCCAATAAGCCATTCACCCTTTCATTCATTACGGCACCTTCATGTGTCATACAGCTTCCTTTTACAATATCATCCTCAAAATTCAATACCGGCTTTGCGTCTTTGTCAATAATCAGCGCCAGAAAATTCAGAACGTTCTTTCCATACAGTTTACTGGCATCTGAGGGCATGTCTGCGGCCAGGTTACTGTTACCCACAATCGTTACACCATGATGAACAATGGTTTCATTATTTTTTGTAGCAAACACATTACCTCCTGTGGCAGCAGCCAGGTCAATAACCACACTTCCCGGCTTCATGGTATGGAGCATCGTTTCTGAAATAAGTAATGGCGCCTGCTTACCTGGTATTTGTGCGGTGGTAATGATGATATCTGATTTGGCAACGGATTCCGCTAATCTTTGTTGTTGTCTTTGTTTGTATTCGTCAGATTGTTCTACAGCGTAGCCACCTGCCTTGGAAGCATCGGCAGCGCCATCCACTTCAATGAACCTGGCGCCAAGGCTCATTACCTCTTCTTTTACTGCAGGCCTGGTATCCGATACTTCCACCACTGCTCCTAACCGTCTTGCAGTGGCAATGGCCTGCAGGCCCGCTACACCTGCACCCAATATCAATACTTTAGCCGGTGCAATACTGCCTGCAGCCGTCATGAACATAGGAAAATACCGCGGAAATAAAGTTGCAGCCGTCAAAACGGCCCGGTAACCTGCTATGTTCGCCTGGCTGCTCAGTACATCCATGCTTTGCGCACGGGTGGTACGGGGAATCATATCAAGACTGAACGCTGTAACCGATCTGTCTGCCCATTGTTTCATCAGCCTGTAATTAAACAGGGGCTGGAACACGCCTATTACAATGCTTGCAGGTTTCAACTGCGCAACATCTTCTCCGGTAAGGGGATGAATGGACAAAACAATATCAGATTGCTGCAGTACTTCTTTCCTCGGGGCGGTGGTACATTGTCTGGCTATATACGCTTCATCTGCAGCAAAGGCGGCTGAACCCGCATTGGATTCTATGATCACCTGCACATTTTTTTTAACCAGCGTTTCTGCCTGTTCAGGTAAGAGTGAAACTCTTTTATCGCCGTGCTGTTCTTTGAGTACGCCAATAATCATGCATTCAATTTAAGTGAAATTTTCGGATTGTGAACAACTCTGTCGATCAACGGCGGCAGATTTAATCAAACAATATCAAAACCGGATACTAAAATGTTGTTTTTCTTTCTGTTCTTTCCTGAAAAATACCAGGCCAATAAAAAACAGGTCAATGGTAAGCATTACCGATGCATCCTGTTTGATGGCTTCCCATGCCTGTTCCATTTCTCCACTCCAGTGAATATCATCGAAAATGAGAATGCTGTGTTCATGCAAACTAGGTAACAGCTGCTTGAAGTAGCGCACGGTTGGCTCGTAACGGTGGTTGCCATCAATAAAGGCAAAGTCGAGCCTGCCAATAGCATCCAAAGCCTGGGCCAGCGTATGGTCAAAATTTCCCTCTGTTATATGAATATTAGCAATACCCAGTTGCTGAAAATTACTGCGCGCCACATCAGCAACAGCAGTGGCGCCTTCCATGGTAATCACTTTTGCACTGGCCCTTGCGGTTGCCAGGTAGGCTGTAGTAATACCCAGTGAAGTACCCAGCTCAAGTATTGTATCTGGTGCATAATGATCGACTATCCGGAACAATAACTGGCCGAATTTCACCGGTTTCAATGAAGAGCGGGCAATCTCTCTTACCATCCTCGTATTAGTTCTTTCCACGCGTGACCCGGCGCCAAAATCTTCCATTGCAAGGGTCCGCGTATCGGCCAATAATACATGCCTCAAATGTTCTATCTGCCTGAACGCATAAAACTGCCTGTCATCATTCAATACTTTTGTAATAAAGTCAAATACAAAAGGGGAATGCACACCATGCCCTTTTCCGTTTGATGACATGATATAATATTGCAGGTATTTAACTCCAAGTTTTATTGGCGAATACATCATCATTGTTTTTATGCGACCGGGGCAGTGCATTCCTCAGCCAAAGTAAAGCATAACCTGCACACAGTAAACACAGGTAGTTTAATATGTTGAAAAAGAGATTGTAAGTATGCCAAAGCGTAACAGGGTTATTCCAATATACCAGCAGCAGCATGCACAAAGTGATCCATTGGCTGGCACGCCAGGCCCTGAAAAAAAACACCACCGGCAGGAGAATCGTCAGGCACAGGCCTGCTGTATACCCATTCAGCTCGTAAGGTATGGTGTACGATGGGAATCCTAATTGTGCAGTCACCTTTTTTGCCAACAGCACCGCGCCAGCAATTTGCCTGATCAGGAAAATGGAGTGCAGGATCAGCAGTAAATTGGAGACTGCTAATAATGACAAAGCATATCGCTTCCATCGTAACGCACCCAGCCAGGTGATTAGTAATAAAAAAGGAACTGTAACAGCATACGCGATATCAATAAATACCATCACCCTATGGTTTAAATCTTATTTCCTTTCCCACAACTGAAAGCTATACGAATAGGCATGTTTTTGATCGGCTTCAAACCGCTCATCCTTAACCAGGCGCCAGTCATGTTCGTCAATCACAGGAAAGAAGGCATCGCCCTCTATCACAGTATGCACACGGGTTACGTATAACTTATCTGCTTTCGTCATCGCTTCCCTGTATATTTCTCCCCCCCCGATCACGAATAGTTCCTTATAGTCCGCTGATGATGCTGCAGCAATGGCTTCATCCAATGAATGCACCGTTATCACACCTTCAACATGCCAATCCTGCTGTCTTGTAATAACAATATTCAACCTTCCCTGCAAAGGCTTTCCGGACATAGATTCGAAGGTTTTTCTCCCCATTACCACCGGCATGGCCCAGGTTACTCCTTTAAAGAATTTCATGTCATTGGGCAAATGCCACAGCAGGCGGTTATTACGACCAATTGCATTGTTTTCGGAAGCTGCTGCGACAAGTGAAACAATCATGAAAAACAATTTTAAAAGTATAACATTCATCTGCCATCTTACACTGCCACAGGTGCTTTGATATGCGGATGGTGCTGGTAATTTTCCAGGGTAAAGTCCTCATATTGAAACCCAAAAATATCTTTTACTGCCGGGTTCAGTTTCATGGTTGGCAGTGGATAAGGATCTCTGCTTAACTGTAACTTAGCCTGCTCAATATGGTTGTTGTACAAATGCACATCGCCAAAGCTGTGAACAAAATCTCCATAAGCAAGTCCGCATACCTGTGCCATCATCATGGTCAGTAACGCATAGGAAGCAATATTAAAAGGCACACCTAAAAAAACATCGGCGCTGCGCTGGTAGAGCTGGCAGCTCAATTTTCCATCCGCTACATAGAACTGGAACAGAGAGTGGCAGGGCATCAGGGCCATTTTAGGTAGTTCTGCCACATTCCAGGCGCTTATAATCAGGCGGCGGCTATCCGGATTTTTTTTGATCTGGTTGACAACATCTGTTACCTGGTCTGTTACAGTTCCGTCTGCACCCTCCCAGCTGCGCCATTGTTTACCATATACGGGCCCTAAGTTACCATCTGCATCGGCCCATTCATTCCAGATGCTGACACCATGCTCATTCAGGTATTTTGTATTGGTATCGCCCTGTAAAAACCACAACAGTTCGTAGATAATGCTTTTAAGATGGAGTTTCTTTGTCGTCACCAATGGAAAACCTGCCTGCAGGTCGAACCGCATTTGATAGCCAAAACAACTGATGGTACCCGTACCGGTACGATCGGTCTTGGTCGTCCCGTGGTCTAAAATATATTGCAGAAGCTGATGGTACTGTTGCATAACCTGCAAAATAAGGTACTGCCGGGGATGATAAAAAGAATGATTTAAACAGTTGGGGAGAAACTGTGTATCTCTTTCCCTTTCCTGCGTGCCAGTTCCTTTCTGATGAGTCCCAGTTCCCTGCCTGTTTGCCCGCTTACGCTGCTGTTCTCCTGCGCCCGCCGCATCAGGTAGGGTATCACGTCGCGGATGGGGCCAAACGGAAGGTATTTGCTCACACTTAATCCGTCTTTGGCAAGGTTAAACGTGATATTATCACTCATGCCATACAATTGCGAGAAATGAATATGCGGATGTTTGTGCGACAGTCCCTTCTCATTCAGCAGGTCAACCGTATACAGGTTACTTGCTTCATTATGGGAAGCGATGATAATGGCGATCTTATCAAGGTGCTCAATACAATATTTGATTGCCTCATTATAATCGCGGTCGGTGCTTTCTTTATCGGGCTGAATGGGCGAAGCATATCCCCTGTCAGCCGCTCTTGTCCTTTCTTTTTCCATATAAGCCCCCCGTACTAATTTCACACCCAGCATAAAACCCTGCTGTTGCGCAATCTGGTGAGAGAGTTTGAGAAAATGAAGCCGGTCGTGGCGGTATAACTGGATGGTATTATATACAATCACTTTTTCCTTGTTGAATATCTCCATCATCTCCATGGTCAGCCTGTCGATCGGATCCTGTATCCAGCTCTCTTCCGCATCAACCAGTACGCCGATGTTTTTTTCAGCGGCCACTTCACAAATGGCATACATTCTTTCCCGGACCCTGTCCCACTCATTGATCTCAGCTTCATGATCATGAATGCCGCTGCGCAGCCGTGGCGCTTCATTGAGTATCTGCAATAATTTAAACCTTGCCAGGCCGGTCACTTTAATACTGATGAAAGGAATATTATGCTGTGTGGCTGCATAGCTGATCACCCGGATGAATTCATCGGTGGCATGGTCAAAACTTTCTTCTCCTTCCTTTCCTTCCACGCCATAATCCAATATCACTGAAACGCCATACTTACCCAATACAGCACCTACAGTAGCAGTCTCTTCCAGTGTCTCCCCGCCAACAAACTGTTTGAAGATGGTTTTACGTATCAGGCCATGCACAGGCAGCCCTGTCTTCATGATAAAAGGGGTCAGTCTCGTACCGAGTTGCACAAACCAGGGATAGCCCATAGTTCTGAACAGAAACCTGGCCCCCTTCAGGTCTTTATCAGTCTTGTATGCAAATGCATTTTCGGTATTATCAAAGGATAAGTTCATGTGCTAACGTTCGTTCGTACTGCGAATATCGGATGCTATACGCTAAGTAAAAAAAGCTTTTATCACAAACTGTGAATTATTTTACAAACGGCTGGTAGCTTGTATAACACAAACGATTGTTAAGCTATTTTCCTGACATTCGCATATGCAGATTACCCGGACCGAAATATACAAATACAGCATCCCCATGGTACCCTTCACCATTGCTACGGGAACCATGCATACTGCCCAGAACATTTTTATCCGCATCCATACCGATGAAGGTATTACAGGCGTAGGCGAATGTTCTGCATTTCCCATGATCACAGGTGAAACCCAGGCCACCTGCTTTGAAATGGCGAAAGATTTTGCCGCTATATGGAAGCATAAGCCGGCCAACCTAATCGAAGACCGTTTACAGGAGCTGGACCTGTTCACCGCTGGCAACTATACCGCCAAGAGCGCATTTGACCTTGCACTTTACGACATAGCCGCCAAAGCCGCCAACCAGCCTTTGTACCGATACCTGGGTGGCCAGCAAAAGGCAATTGAGAGCGACCTTACCATTGGTATTGATACCCCGGAGAAAATGGCTGCAACAGCAGTTGAATACCTTGCAAAAGAGGTGCGTATCCTGAAAATAAAACTGGGTAAAAAAGCAATCGATGATGTTGAACGGATCAGCCAGATCAGGAAAGCTGTTGGTAATGAGGTAACAATAAGGATCGATGCCAACCAGGGCTGGAGCTATGAAGAAGCTGTCTTTGCACTCACCACCCTCGGTTCTTTTCATATTGAATTCTGTGAACAGCCCATGCGAAAATGGAATGATGAGTTACTGCCCGAACTCTGCAGGCTGTCTCCTATTCCCATTATGGCCGATGAAAGTGTGTTCACCCACCACGATGCCCAACGCCTCCTGCGCCACAATGCCTGTCATTATATCAATATTAAATTTGCCAAAAGCGGGGGCATCCGGGAAGCACTAAGGATCAACCAGGTGGCTGCGCAACACCATATTGCTTGTATGATGGGCGGCATGCTCGAAAGCCGCCTGGCCCTGACCGCCAAACTGCATTTTGCCATGGCCCACGACAATATTAAGTTCTACGACCTGGACACCTGTCTCCTCGGTCACCTCGAAGACCCCGTTACGGGGGGCGTAACTTATACAGATGGTATGCACCTGCATCTTACAGATGCCCCCGGCATCGGGGCCGATGTTGATGACAACTACCTGAAAAAATTAGAACGATGCATTATTTAACCCGCAAGTTCCAAACCACAGCCCACAAATTTTAACCCCCTATCTTTGCGGCCAAACCCGTCTATACATGGAAGAAAAAAAATCAAGTGAAAGCTTTACCATTATGAATGAACTGGTATTGCCCAATGATACCAACACATTTGGAAACCTGATGGGAGGCCGCTTGATGTACTGGATGGATATTGCAGCAGGCATTGCTGCAGGCAAGCATTGCAATACGCCCAGCATGACCGTTTCTGTTGACAACCTGAGCTTTAAGAATCCGATTAAACTGGGCAATGTGGTACATATTGAAGCGCAGGTTTGCCGTGCTTTTAATACTTCCATGGAAATACACCTGAGGGTATGGGGAGAGGATCTGTTGCATCAGTATAAATATGAAAGCAATGAGGCTTTCTTCACTTTTGTGGCATTGGATCCGAATGGCAAACCACGCCAGATCCCTGCCCTGGTGCCCGAAACAGAGGCAGAGATGAGCCTGTATGAGGGCGCCCTGAGAAGAAGGCAGATCAGGTTGATACTGGCCGGGAAAATGAAACCCGATGATGCCAGTGAATTAAAGGCATTATTTACAAAAAAAGAGAACTGAGCTATTTCATCAACTTCCGGGTCGTATGAAACCAGCATTATGCTACATATTGCTATTCTTTTATTGGGGCTTTGCCTGCAGTTCTTCTTTTGCCCAGCTAAACAGCAGACCATCCAGGTCATCACTTAATACCTTCACCTACCTCATTTTAAAAGCAAATAAATCATCTGCCATTACCGTCAATATCAATGGCAAAGAACTTGAGCAGATCCCGGCAGGTATGTCAAGGAAAATACCCCTGAACCATTCAGCATCATTGCGTATTGCATTGAGCGACAGGCAGGGGAATCAATATGATACTGCTTTTACAGTGGGCGACAAAGATGCCGATCGCAACATTGTTGTTGCATTTCCGGAAATAGATGATGAAGCGGGCAAAGCAAAAGAACCAGTTGCAAAAAAAGTGCAGCACGATAAAAGCCTTTTACAGCGGGAGGAAGAAAGAAAAGAAGCTGCGGCAGCTTTGAAATTGCAGCGGGTCAGTCTGATGAATGAGGCCGAAGGCAATTTAAAAGTATTGATGCAACAAACCCTGGCAGATAAAATAGCATTGCAGCAATTAATAGATAAAGTCAAAGGCGGGGAAATTCCAATCACCACTGAAGTCATGAAAGCACAAGCGCTTTTTTTGTCGGGCAGGGCATCGGTTATTGACAACATAAAAAATTATTCAGATTCGGGCGCAGTGTACAATATGAAGGAAAGAAGAGACCGCTTTCTGAAAGAAATAAAAGCCAATGAAGACAGGATCACAAAAGATGAGTTGCATCATTTCCTTCCTGCTGTACTGGCCGGCAAACAACCGATGAGTAACACGGTAGAGATCGCCTTCAAAGCATCCCGCGTTACTGACATTCCTTTTTTTATTCCTAAAGACGACTTGGAAAATGCGGTGATTGCCGGTAAACATCTTTTAGATTATGCATTAGACGTAAGAAGCGACACATCAGTTTTCCGCTACCTCTTCGATAATGGTATAAGCCCTGATAATTTCGGCACCCGTTTTTCGGAAAATACAAATGTCTATGCCACGCCGTTAACCCATGCCTGCATGAATGGCGACCCAGGCGTGCTCAAACTGTTCCTTAACAGGGAGGCCCGGTTCTTTCCGGGCAATTTAACAGCATTTGAAAAAAATAAACAAATGCGGTTTCTGCTGACCAAATTTGGCGACAAGGCCAATGTGCTGGCATTGCTGAAAGGAGCTGGTTATGATGTAACCAATAACAGCAGTGCCATCTCCCTTGCATCAGCTATCCATGCAATCGACAGCAGCATGGTTTTAGTCAATGGTGGTGTGTTTACAATGGGGTGTACCAGCCAGTTGAGAGCAGATTGTGCCAGTGATGAAATGCCGGCTATTAGTGTAACTGTTGATGACTTTTATATAAGCAGGTTTGAATTGACACAGCAAATATGGGAAGCGATCATGGAAGGTGACAATCCCAGTTTTTTCAGTGATTGCCCCGATTGCCCGGTTGAAATGGTAAGCTGGGATGCAGCGGAGGAATTTATCCGGAAGCTCAACCACCTGTCCGGGAAAAAATACCGGTTACCCTATGAAGCTGAATGGGAATTTGCAGCACGAGGGGGTAATTCAGAAGATAAGACCCTGATCTATGCAGGCAGTAAAGAGGTAAATGAAGTAGCCTGGTGTAAGGAAAACGCAAACAAAACATCCGTTGTTGGCGCCAAAAAACCAAATGCGCTCGGTCTGTATGATATGAGCGGCAATGTGGCTGAATGGTGCCATGATTTTTATACTGCTGACTATTTCTCCCACAGTACACGCATCAATCCCAAAGGCCCTGAAACTGCTGCACAGAAAGTTATACGCGGCGGCTCTTTTATGCAATCATCCTGGTCGTCAAGGTTATCCAACCGCGAAGGTCATGAAGCAGGTTTTACCAATAACAATACCGGGTTCCGGCTGGCCAGGAGCTATTAATTTATGGGTAGACACTAACTGCTATTGTTAAAAAATAAACAGGCTGGGAATAACTATGTCTGCCCGGGTACCGATACTTTTGCCATCATCAAAAATGAAGCATGCAACTTACGACAGTTATATTTGATATCGACGGATTACTGGTTGACAGTGAACCTTTGTGGAATGAGGCCGCAACAGAAGTATTTGGTTCGTACGGTATACGTCTCACCGAAGAACAATACAAAACCACGACCGGTTTACGTACCAAAGAGTTTGTACAATGGTGGTTCGGACAATATGGTATCAAAGCGGAAGAACCCGAAAGGGCGGAAAAGAAAATAGTGGAGGCTGTATTGCATAAGATAGCGCAGAAAGGGAAAATCATGCCAGGGGTTCCCTATATTTTCGATTTCTTCCGAAGAAAGCAGTTCAAAGTAGGACTGGCCACTTCTTCCCCTCCTGAACTGATCGACCTGGTGGTTAAGATGGCGGGCATTCAGGGTTTCCTGCAGGCTACTGCTTCTGCAGAACATCTTTTATACGGCAAACCACATCCACAGGTGTACCTTGATTGTGCCCGGGAGCTCAATAGTGAACCGGTTGCGTGCATTTGTTTCGAAGATTCATTCAATGGCCTGATTGCCGCCAAGGCAGCACGCATGAAATGCGTTATTGTGCCACATGCCACACAACAGAAAGAAGAAAAATGGGGAGCTGCCGATCTGAAACTGTCATCCCTGCAAAACTTCGGCGAACTGCACTTCAATCTTCTGAATCCCTGATATTTAATAAAGCGCGCTGGCGCCTTTAAAGACACTTTTAAAAGAAAAAGCCCCATGTACTTTTGCACATGGGGCTTTTATTATTGTTTTAATCTGTGGAAACCCATTGGGTTTTGAGATTAATGTTTGCTTTTCAGGTTTGGATGCGGAGCTGGTACAGTGTTAGGACCTTCTTCAGTTGTACCCTGTAAATCTACAGTGTTAGCATCACCACTCTGACCGTAAGTAAAGATGAACCTGCTTTCAGCAACACCTTGTTTTTCAACCAGGTATTTGATTACAGCATTCACACGCTCCCAGCTTAATTGCTGAGCGGCTTTGCTTGAAGCACCATAACCGATCACTTTTACTTTACAGTTTGGATTTGCATGAATCTTGGCAGCTGCATCAGCCAGTAAAGCCATTGCGTCTTTAGACAGTTTTGCATTTCCTTTGAACTGGATGCTTGGTAAACCGCTGATACTGCAGGTAGGTTTAGCTTGCATATTAGCCATCATGTCTTTGATCTCTTTGCAGCATGCAGGCTCTGGACATTTACCAATACCATCGTTATCTACAGGGAAACAGTTCTGAGGAGTCAGTTTCTCTTTATCCCTGTAATCAGGAACACCATCACCATCTGTATCCAATGCACGACCATGGGTATCAACAGCAGCACCTTTTGGAGTGTTAGGCTCCAGGTCAAACTGGTCAGTTACGCCATCGCCATCAGAATCAGGTAAAACTGTTTTTGGCAACTTCATATGCTGAGGAGCATTCAACTCGCTGTAAACGAAGTTGTTGGGGTTGAGCCACCACAATGGAGCCACTCTCTTGGCTTTGTTGCCGATGTTGATGTTCAGCCTTGCAGTGGTGAAAGAGAAGAAGTCATTATTATTAGCAGCTTTAAAACCATCTAAGTAATCATAACCAGGAGCAGTGAAATAGAATTTCTGCTCAAGGCCCAGGTTCACCTGCTCGCTTACTTTGAAAGCAAAACCGGCACCCACATTCAGCGTGTGCATGATTGACCAGCTCTGCCTGCCATTGATGTTCTTGCCAAACCAGGTATTAATCAGGCCATTCTGAGAGTTAGGGTTGTTAATACCGTAGAAGATATTGTATCCGCCTGGCTGAGCGAAAGGCCCAACAGGAGCTTTGTACATAACCCTGTGACCGATCAGGCTATAACCACCCAACAGGTAAAGATTGGTTTTAGGATTACCCCTGTAATAGCTGGCAGTGTTCAGCGAAACAATCAGATCAGCGCCTATAGCATGGGTCTGGCTCTTATATGCATACTGACCAACTGATGTTCCGTAAACAGTAGGTGTACCGGAATTCAGCATTCCAGTATAGTTAAAACGATAAGAGAAAGTGTGGTTAATAGCTTTACGTAAACTTATCGTACCGCCAAAACCAACTTTAGACTTAACATCGCCGATAATAAAAGAAGGGCCTGCACCAAAACCTAATTCCCACTGATTGCGGGGTTTGGCCGGATAAGGATACTGGTTGTTTAAAAACTCATTGTGCTGGGGAAGGTTTTTCACAGCTACTTTAGATGTGTCTTTCCAATCCCAACCCCAGTTTGTCTGAGCCAAGCCGATCGACTGTATCAGTACAATCAAGGCTGCGGCTAAAAGTGACTTTTTGCTTGCCATAAGATATTAATTGTTATTTAAGATAAGAATTTAAAGTGTCAATAAACATGACAAAAATATACGGTATGAAACAATCGACCAACTTTTAACAAGCTTTTTTTATTAAAAGGGGACAACTTGTATCATACAAGGCTTAGAGACCGCTACAAGTCAAATAACGCTGCTTTCCTGCCACTTATTGTATCTATCCCGCTATATTGCAGCATATTTTACAAATGAACTTAGCAAAACAGGTCATATCAGATGAATTGGTCAGGTTCGAAGCCCATTTCAGGGAGGCGGTAAAGAGCAGGGTGGCATTGCTTGACAGGATCATGCAGTATATTGTTAAACGCAAGGGTAAGCAGTTAAGGCCCATGTTTGTACTGCTCAGCGCCAAATTAGGCGGAGCTGTCAATGACAGCAGCTACAGGGCAGCCTCGCTTGTTGAATTACTGCATACCGCTACACTTGTACACGATGATGTGGTGGATGATACCCTGGAAAGGCGTGGTTTTTTTTCTATTAATGCACTCTGGAAAAATAAAATTGCTGTATTAGTTGGCGATTACCTGTTATCAAAAGGCCTCCTGCTGTCACTGAATAATAAGGACCACCAGGTATTGGAAATACTTTCAGAAGCCGTTAAGCTGATGAGTGAAGGCGAGCTGCTGCAGATGGAGAAGTCACGCAAACTTAACCTCGACGAAGCCGTATATTACGAAATCATTAACGGTAAAACGGCGTCCCTTTTAGCTTCGGCCTGTGCCGCAGGCGCTGCTACCACTTTTGAATCGGCCAGCCAGGTAGAAAAAATGCGTTTGTTTGGCGAAAAAGTAGGCATGGCTTT
>JBHAFM010000025.1:0-16837 GCA_041856175.1 Sediminibacterium sp. | reverse complement strand
CATGGCTGCCTAATCAGTGATTAGTTAGTCATTTGGGCCGCCGAACAGGTTGACCTGTTACCAGGTTCCGCCGCCGACTCAAAACAAACACAGGTTGCTGCTGCAACAGGCTGTGCCTGCAGCATAAGACCATACAGCTAAGCATTGAATTGGTTTGTTCGTTTCCGGTTCAGTGCCGACAAGCAATAATGAAATAAGCATGTAGAAAGCCAATGGTTACGATGTTTGGACAGGGGTTCGACTCCCCTCGACTCCACAGCATATTTGCCTTGCAAATCATTGATTTGCAAGGCTTTTTTTGTCGAAATTGGAAGTGAATATTTATCAAGCGGCAAATAGTTGTATAAAAACTACCTTCAGATATTGATACAATCAATTATGCTAAAGCCAACTGACATTGATGCGTATATAGCAGGCTTTCCAAAAGAGGTCCGGGAAAGAATGGCGCAACTTCGGGCAACCATTAAGAAAGTTGCCCCGCAGGCAGAGGAAGTAATCAGCTATGGAATGCCGGCGTTCAAATTGAAAGGAATGCTTGTATGGTTTGCTGCATATGCACATCATATCGGTTTTTACCCGACGGCTTCGGGAATAACAGCATTCAAAAAGGAACTATCGATCTATAAAGGAGGAAAGGGCTCTGTTCAGTTCCCGTTTGACAAACCTCTTCCATTAGGACTGGTAGCAAAAATTGTACAATTCAAGGTTGCTGAAAACTTACAAAAGGCAGCAATGAAAAAGAAAGCATAGATGCATTTTTTAAACGTATCGAACATCTATAAATGGGAAGGGGCAGACATTGTACTGCGGGGTATAAGCTTTACACAACAGAAGAACCAGAAGATTGCGCTTGTTGGCGCATCTGGTTCAGGTAAAAGCACCCTGCTTAAGATTATTGCAGGATTGACTCAGCCCGATGCCGGCGAAGTGCTGTTTGAGGAGAAAAGGGTAGAAGGGCCTCATGAAAAATTGCTCGCGGGGCATCCCGGTATTGCCTATTTATCCCAGCATTTTGAGCTGCGGAACAATTACAGGATCGAAGAATTGTTAGCATATGCCAGTGCTTTGCCTGACGAGACAGCAGCAGTTTTATATGAAGTGTGCCGGATCAGCCATTTTTTGAAAAGAAAAAATGAACAGTTATCGGGCGGCGAAAGACAAAGGGTTGCTTTGGCCAGGCTGCTCGTTTCCTCACCCAAACTTTTATTACTGGATGAACCGTTCTCAAACTTAGACCTGGGGTATAGAAATATCTTGAAATCGGTGATCAATGATGTGAGCGAAAGACTGGATATGACCTGTATACTGGTTTCACATGATCCCTTAGATACGCTTGCCTGGGCCGATGAGATCATTGTGTTGAAAGACGGACAAATGGTACAACGGGGTTCACCTGAACAGATCTATCAGCAGCCGGTTGATGAATATACAGGCGGACTGTTTGGTCCTTATAATTTAATCAACCCTGCTAATGCCAAAGCTTTCTCAGGATTACCAGGCATTGAACTGAATGGCAAAAAGCTGTTCATCCGTCCCGAATATTTTAAAATAGCAACAGCAGATCAGCAGGCGCTTAGCGGAAAAGTGACTGGGATTAATTTTTTAGGAAGTTGCTATGAAATAACTGTATCGCTTTTAGATAGCACTGTTATTGTAAACACAGGGTGCTGCAATTTTTCAACGGGCGACATCGTGCATTTTTCTGTTGCACCAGGCGATGTATGGTATATGTCATAAACACCTGTTTTACCACCATTTTGCTACTGCCACCCGTTGCGCCCGGTAGATACCGGAATGGCCGCTGAAATAATAGGCTGTAAAACAGGCAACAGCATAATAGAGAAAATGATCAGCGCCAAATAATTCAACGCCCATGATGGTGCAGGCAATGGGTGTATTAGTGGCGCCGGCGAATACTGCAATAAAGCCTAGGCCCGCCATCAGGTCAACCGGTGCGCCACTTAATATGGCAATGGCATTACCCAGGGCTGCCCCTATGAAGAACAGGGGCGTGACTTCACCGCCCTTAAAGCCAGTGCCAATAGTAATGGCTGTAAACAACAATTTCCATAACCAGCTGAACCAGGTAGCACCACCGGCCTGGAAGCAGGAAACAATGGAGACAGCTTTCGCAGCGGGATTGGTTACACCGAGGCTCAGGTAATTTTCTGTTCCCAGCAGATAAGTGAGTGATATAATAAGCCCTCCGCCAACAGCAGGGATCAGCCACCTGATGGTTATCCATTTATTGCTGTAATATTTTACAGCACGGCAAATAGCGGCGAATAAATAACCGGCAAGGCCAAATAAGGCGCCCGCAAATATGACTTTTATCAGTAAGGCAAAATCAAAATGAATGAAAGAAAAGAAATGCTTTCCTTCTGTTAAGCTATCGATATGGTATAGTGTGTGATGAATGCCCCATGCAGAACAGGTGATATCTGCCAGTACACTCGCAATAAAGCAAGGCATTAATGCATTATGTTGAATTCTTCCGAGAGCGAGCACTTCCAGGGCAAAAATGGCTCCTGTAACCGGCGTGCCGAATACTGCCCCAAACCCTGCTGCAACACCTGCCATGAGCAATATGCTTACGTCTTCCTTTGACAGCCTGAATAATTTCGAGAAGAATTGTGCAATGCTGCCCCCAATCTGAACAGCGGTACCCTCCCTGCCGGCAGAACCACCAAATAAATGCGTGGTAACTGTAGTCAGTAAAACCAACGGCGCCATCCGGGTGGGCACACCGCCTCCCGGCTCATGAATTTCATCCATGATCAGGTTATTCCCGGCGTCTGCATTTTTGCCCAGGTACTTGTACAAAACATAAATGAAAATACCAGCGAGCGGTAATAAGTATAACAACCAGGGATGAACAAAACGAAAATGAATAGCCCAATCCAGCAACCAGAGAAACAGCGCAACAAGAGAGCCTGCTGCTATTGAAACGGGCAGGACAATGATTGTCCATTTAAAGAGATACCTGATAACAAATAAATGCTCGAAGGAAGACTTTAATTGATTCATACCTAAAAATAAAACAGGAAAGCCTGTAAATACCATGATCTACAGGCTTTCTTTTTGATTTTCTCTATCGTGATAACTTACCAGCCCTGGTTCTGCTTAATCACCCCGCCGCTGTTATCTATCTCCGACTGTGGCACCGGCCATACACTATGTACTGCAGGATTGAAATTCCTTGCCGGCCAGATCACCTTTCCTGCAAAGCCATGCAAAGGTTGCGCATACACGGCCTGTGCATCTCCCCAGCGTACCAGGTCGCGGTGACGGTCTGCCCATTCACCGGCAAATTCGCACCTGCGCTGTTTCTTCAATTCATCCATCGTTGCATTGCTGATGGATGGCAGCTGCGCACGATTGCGGATCATATTGATTTCCACATCCGCATTTTTGCCCTGCATCAGCTTGGCTTCTGCTTTAATCAGGATTACTTCTGCATAACGGAGCAGTGGTGGATTCAGCTCTGTAGTCGGATGGTCGCCATTCGGGCTGATGTATTTGCCTATTGGGTTACTGTAGCTGAACGGCTCCATATATTTCCTGAACTGGAAACCGCTGAGGCTATTGGTAGAGGCGTAGACTGTTGGCGTGCCAAAAAACAAGAAAGTATCTCCCGGCTTTAAAATGGTTGCTTCCCGTCTTACATCTCCGGTTTCATAAGCATCATACAATTCTTTAGTGGGTGTGTAGTATCCCCAGCCATTGTATTTGCCCCATCCTTTATTCTCCAGCATCACACCCGGCAGGATGCTTCCCCAGCCACCTGTTCCTTTAGCAGTGCTTAATGCGCTCCAGATGTATTCCCTGCTCCAGTTGTTGGCAATGGTAAAAACAGACGCGAAATCGGTGAGCAAAGCATGCTTGCCGCTGCTGATAACACTGTCTGCATATTTTTCTGCATTGGCATAATCTTTCCTGTACAGGTACATTTTTGCCAGGTATGCCCAGGCTGCAGTTTTATGCGGACGGCCATAATCAGCCGGGGCATAAGTATCAAAAAAAGGAAGCAGGGATGCAGCATCTTTCAGGTCCGCCTCTATTGACTTATAGTTTTCTTCAATGCCTGCCGGCCTGGGAATGGCGATAACACTGGGATTGACACGGTCCACAATAGGAATGCCCGCTTTGTCATTGCCATAGTTGTACGCCAACTGGAAATACATCAGTGCATTGAGAAAATGGGCTTCTCCAAGGATCCTGTTTTTCAATGCCTGATCCATTTTGATGGCAGGTATATGATTGATCACATCATTTGAACGCTTGATGACAATATACCTCATCTTCCACTGGTCAACAAGGTAGGATACAGTTGATGTGGCAGGATTGAAGTTCTTTACATTTTCAGCCTTGGCATTGCCGCGGCCTGTTATCATATCGTCACTGGCATTGATGAACCACATAAATCCGCGACCATAAAATTCTTCTTCGTCGAACTGGTCGTACATGGAGTTGGCGCCCTTAACAGCATCGGAAGCGGTTTGCCAGAAATTGCCGCTCACTGGCGTACCTTCCGGTGTGATGTCTAATTTTTTTGTACAACCACTTAAGATCAGCAGGGTTGCAACAAGTATATGTAATGTATTTGGTGTCTTTTTCATCTTTCTGCGCATTAGGATGTTAAAAATTAACGTTCAATCCAACAAATAAAGCCCTTGCCTGCGGGTAACGGCCTTTGTCGATACCTTGTTCATCCATGCCAACTTCCGGATCAAACCCGCTGTACTTTGTAAATGTGAAAAGGTTGTTTGCCGTAACGTATATGCGAAGCGAATTTAAATGGGCTTTTTTGGCGAGAGAGGCAGGTAATGTATATCCCAGTGTCAGGTTCTTTACCCGCATATAAGATCCATCTTCTATGAACCAGTCAGAGGTAGTACCAAAATTACTATTGGCATCATTCTGTGAAACGCGGGGGATTGAACCGTTGGGATTAGTGGGCGACCATGCATTCAGTATTTCTTTCAGCATGTTGTAATTCTGGCCGCCTACACTTGCTTGCAGCCCTAAGTACCTCAGGCCATTGAACAGCTTATTACCCTGTACACCCTGTAAAAATAAATTCAGGTCAAAGTTTTTATAGCTGGCATTAAAGCTGAAACCATAAGTGAACGAGGGGTAAGCGCTTCCGACAACCACCCTGTCATCATTGGTTATTTTCCCATCACCATTGGCATCAATGAATTTCAGATCACCTGGCTTGGCATTGGGCTGGATCAGGTTCCCGCTCTTGTCCCTATAATTATTGATCTCATCCTGCGATCTGAAAATACCGGCTGTCTGAACAACATTATAGGAGTATAACGGATAGCCTGTTCTGATTAAAACAGGGGTAAGCGTGCTTCTGATATTGATACCTGTTGTGGGCAGCGTGGTGATGCCCTGTTTTAAGGAAACCAGTTCATTGCTGATCTTGGTAAAAGTGGCACCAATGCTGTATTGAAAGGCTGAAGCGGGATTGTTGTTGTAAGTAATGCCCAATTCAATGCCTTTGTCACGCGCTTCACCTACGTTCTCTATTTTGCCGTTACTAACACCTAAGGTGCTGGGAGGGGGTGACTGTAACAGCATATCTTTTGTGGTCTTGATAAAATAGTCGGCAACCAATGAGAGCCGGTTGTGAAGCACACTTATATCCATACCGATATTGGATTGTACTGATTTGGCCCACCTGAGGTCGGGATTGGAGATACCATTTTCGGCATAACCATATACCTGTGTCTGCGCCTGACCCATGTAAGCTGAAGTAGTATACAAGGGGATAACGGCAGCATTGCGGGGCAGACTGCCTAAATTACCGAGCACACCATGGCTGGCACGCAGCTTCCAGCTGTTCAGCCATTTCACATGGCTTAAAAAGTTTTCTCTCGTCACTAACCAACCGGCCGAAACAGACCCGTAATTGGCGAACCTGTTTTTTTGCGCCACTAAGGAACTCCCATCTCTTCTGCCTACTAAACTGAGAAAATATTTTCCCTGGTAATCGTAATTGACCCTGCCGAGGTAAGAAATAAGAGTGGCCTCTGATTTCCCGCTTTCAGGTTTAAAAATGTTATTGGCATTTTGCATGTAACGGTATTCGGGCCGCTCATCATCAAAATTTTCTGCATAGGCAGAGAGGTATTTGTCCTGCCTGTTTTGATAGGTATAACCTGCCAGTACATTAAAATTGTGGTCACCCGCTTTCCTGGTGTAGTTCAGTGTTTGCTCAGCGAGGATCTCAGTGAAATTATTTTCATTTTGAGACAGGCGGTTGAAGTCAAATATTTTTCCAATCTCCAGTACCCTTGACGTAAACTCCTTGTAATTGGAAAAAGATTTTGTAAAAGCAAGATTGGAACGGAAGTTCAGGTTCTTTAACAATTTGATCTCAACGTAGGGATTGAAGAAATAGTTGCTGGTAGGATTTTGAGCGTCCAGCCTTTTAAGGTAGGCAACCGGGTTGATCACATCTCCATAAGCGCCTGCATATTGGGCAGGTAATCCCGCATAGGATCCATCCGCAGTATAAGGAGCCACACTCGGCGGATAGAAAATGGCGGAAAGTATGGCGCCGGTATAAGGGCTGCCCGTATTGGCACCCGTACCATTGGTGAAATTATAGACCATGTTTTCACCGATCTTCATCCACGGTTTAACCTGAAATTCAGTGTTGATACGGAAATTATATCGCTTAGCGTAGGTATTTAATAAAATGCCTTCCCCATCGCGATAGCCGAAACTCATGTAATATTTTGATTTATCGGTACCGCCATTGATACCTACATTGTAATCGCGGATATTGGCTTTTCTGAACACATCATCGATCCAGTTGGTACGTGTAACCTGCCCATCCGGATAAATACCGGCATTAAATGCATTCAGTCTTGGTTTGCCGGCGTTATCGGCTGCAGTGTTCATCACGTCGGCATATTCTTTTGCATTCAGCGGCTGTAGTTTTCTCCAGGCCGACTGAACGCCGAACTTGGTATCTACAGTAATGGTGGCAGCGCCTGCTTTCCCTTTTTTGGTTGTAATGATGATCACACCACCTGAAGCCCGGGCGCCGTAGATGGCAGCCGCGGCATCTTTCAGCACTGAAATGGATTCGATTTCATTGGGGTTGATAGGAAAATTGGAATAGATAGACCCATCTACGACGTACAGTGGCGATTCCCCGTTGATGCCACCCATTCCCCTGATATTTACACGGGGAGCACTGGTGGGGTCGCCACCTTCATTGGTTACAATCACGCCCGGTGCCTTACCCTGTAAAGCCTCGGACAGGTTATTCAATGACCTGGAACCAAGATTATCAAGTTTTACTTCTGTAACAGCTCCTGAGACTGCCGACCTTTTTTGGGTACCATAACCTACTACAACAACTTCTTCACTGGTATTAATCACAGGAGTTAACCGGAGATCTATTACAGGGTGGTCTTTTACTGCTATTTCTTTTTCCTCATGACCTACATAAGAGATGATCAGTACAGCCGCATCAGGAGCAGCAATGGAAAAATGACCGTTAACATCTGTTGTAGTGCCGATCCTGGTCCCTTTCAGCATGATGGATACGCCTTCCAATGGCTTTCCGTCTGAACCAGTGATCGTACCGGTCACCTGTACTTCCTTAATGGTTGCACCGCCGGGCTTAAAGACCAATAGGTAACCATTCATTAATTCATAGGATATATTGGATCCCTTGAGCATGCGGCTCACAACACTGAGTACCTCTTCATCAACAGCGTTGATCGATATTTTGTTAATATCCCTGATTAAACGTTGGTTGTAAAGAAATTTGTAATTCGTTTTTTTCTCAATGGCAGCGATGGCCTTCTGAATATCGGCATTATCGAGTTTCAGGGTGATCCTGGTTTGGGAAACCACACCTGCAGATACCGAAAGGCAACAAATCAACAGCAAAGCAGTGGTTAGTTTCATGATCATTAACGCTTTTTTAAAGCATGCCTGCCGCAACAGCAGCGGGCGGTTTTGCTTTTTTTTCATACTTTTAAATCAATTAATGGTTAAACAAAATGGTTCAAACTGGTGAGACGGTTTGGTCGTTAACTGTTTAGCTGGCGGGGAATGTTGACGCATTTCCCGCTCTTTTTTATCGTTAACTAAGGTTGGTGCAGTTGTTCATTCATTGTCTTTTTTGGGTTAATAGATATATACTGTGTTATCCTGTATGCGATAAGTGAACGGTGTTCTTAATGTGATGGATAAAGCGTGTAATACTTCGGACAGTGTCTGTTCATAGAATACACCTGTGAATACCTGCTCTTCTATGCGCTTGTCCTTAAAAATGAAGGCAACATGATACCGCCTTCCCAATTGAACCGCCAGGTCTCTGAAAGGAGCCTCATAAAAAGCAAGCTTCCTGTCAACCCACGATACTTCTGCTATCACACTATCCGAAGCGCCATCTGCTATTTTGTTTAGTGCGACATATTTTACCAATGAAGCGTTCGGGTGATGTGCGGAAGAAGTTTCATTCAGGCTATCATTGGTCACGGGCACCACCAATTTTTGATTGGGCCGGAGTATATATTTTTTAGCTGGTTCGTCATTCAGCGTTACCTCTACAATACCGCGGACAAGGCTTGTTTCAACACTTTTTTCGCCGGGGTATGATTTGATATTGAATGCAGTACCCAGTACTTTTACATTAACCTTATTGGCATGAATAAGGAAGGGTTTATCCTTGTTTTTCGCTACGTCGAAAAAGGCTTCCCCTGTCAGCCACACTTCGCGTACCTTATCATTGAAAGCATCGTTGTAACCAATTTTACTGCCTTCATTCAGCCAGACCATTGAACCATCAGCCAGTTTGATCTGCCGGATGCTTCCGGGAGCACTTGCAATTTCCTGTTTGGCAATGGCCCCCTGTTCATTGGAACCCTTGCGGAAAAAAAGCATCCAGGTTCCGGCCAGCACGACAATACAGGCTGCAGCGGCTGTAAGAAGGGTAGGGTACTTTTTATAGAATGGGATGCGGGGCGGGGCTTGCTGCTGTATCCGCGCGTCTATTTTTGCAAAGGCGGTCAATGCTTTTTGCATATTGTTATTACCCTGCTCATGCCAGGCTGCAACCGTTTTTTGTGCGGTGTTGCGCAATACCGGGTCCTGTGCCAATAATTGTTCCAGCTCCTGCATTTCCGCAGCAGTGGCTTCACCGGCACACTGGCGGGCAAGTAATGTCCAGATACGATCTTCCACGATTAGATTGACTATTTAAATTATAGACAATCGGGCAGGGAAAATCTACTAAAGGGCCATGATCTTTTTGTATAAAAATTTACTGGTTGATCTTTTTCTCGTATGCGAGGATGGCATTGCCAATCTTGCTTAATGCAATAGCAAGTTGATTATCAATGGTTTTGATAGAGATACCCAGTATACTTGCAATTTCTTTGTAACGCATGCCTTCTTCTTTGGCCAACTGGAAAATTAGTTTGCAGCGAGGTGGCAACTGGTTAATCGTTCTTTGCACCTGCTTGTAGACCTCAGAAGAAATGAGTGCAGTTTCCGGGTTCGTGGCGGCTGACTGGTTATCGGAAAGCTCATCTATGCTGTCTGTTAGCTGCGCCTGCCGGCTGCGATAATTCAACGCCGTATTTTTTACGGCGGTGTAAAGGTACACACGGAGATTGCGTACATGGGCCAATTGATCGCGGCGTTCCCATAGCTTGAGAAAAACGTCGGCAAGCACGTCTTCTGCCATGTGCGGGCAATGCGTATAGATGCTGGTAAAACGCATTAAAGGCGCATACATCAGAAGGTATAATTCCCTGAATGCAGCATATTCATCCGAGATGATGCTTGATTTAATATCGTTCAGGTCAGCAGCCATCGTATGACAATATTAGGGTAAAATATCAGCAAATAAAATAACAGGGTATTCCATCAATGACCTATAATAATTACTGTATGCACTGCATTGTGACAGTAATTTCGCCTGCAAAATAGGACTGTTTTTACCTGCTGCGGGGAGTGTATGGAAACATAATTTAATAATAACACAAGGAGGCGGCACTATTATATGGTGTCAACGTATGCTTTCCATTGGGTTGAGGAAGTCTGTATGGTGCTTTTTGTTGTACAAGTGTATGGCGGCATATCCCAGCAGGCAGAGCGCCAATATAACGATGATCGCAATCAACGTCCAGCGCTGGTCTTTCAGTTCTCGTTTGTTTCGCCTTCTTTGAGAAGTACTTGTCTGTTGATGCAGCTGCCTGTTCAGTTGTTCGGCATATTGCTTCATCTGATGGGGAGTAGAAAAGCTTTGTAGTCCTTCTACGGCATCATTGACAAAATTGGATGAAGCCATTTGTTTTTCAATAGCAAAACGTTCGGTTTCTGATGCATTACCTTCAAGGTATCGCATCAGTTCTTCATTATTCATCGCTTCGTCCTGGTTCAATATGTCGTTCAGATCGGTCATTAATATTGATTCAATTTCTTTTCTACCAGTATTTTAAGGTTGCGCTTCCCATTTTGTATGTGACTTTTTACCTGTAGTAAGCTGAAGCCTGTACTGTCTGCAATTTCCTGGTAGCTTTTCTTTCGCAGGTAGAATAAAGTTACACAGGTTTTCTGCTCTTCATTTAATTCTTCTATGGTTGTTTCGAGCAGGGTGAGTGTGTTTTCCTTTGCAAGTATATCCTGTTTATTACTTTCTTCGGCAGCCGGTTCATTTCTTGCTTCAACCGGTATAAAAATGTTTTTATCTCTCAGTTGCATCAGGCAGTGGTTCTTTGCAACCATGTACAGCCAGCTCTTGATATAAGCTACTTTATATTTACCCAGTTCTGTAATGGCCTTCAGGAATATTTGCTGTACAGCATCTTTTGATGCTTCTTCATTTCTGAGGTACTTCATGCAAACACCCAGTAATAACAAAGTATACCGTTGCAGCAGTATACCCAACCATTGGTTGTTGCCATCGCTGTTGAACTTTTCCAGCAACTCATTATCAGTAATATGGGCATACTTATCCTGGCTCACTACTTCAAATTAAGGCATTTCCTGTTTAGATGCATCAACCGTCAATTTCCATAATGACGTAAAAAAGGCAACACATGTTAAACGTGTTGCCTTTTTTATGCCGTTATGACCAATATCAGGGGTGGTGTGGCTCGTCGCCGGGAATGGCGTCCTCAATATCGGATCGTGTATCATGGGCCGGGGCCACATAAATGGTCTGGTGGTAGAATTTGGTGGAAGGCTTTATCTGGTCAAGCTTTTCCTGGAAGATGGCCAGGTAGTTATTGTCTTTATTGTTTTTGCCAAACACTTCCTTCAACTGGTTAAACAGGTCTAATGAGCTTGCTTCAAACACGGAAGTTTCCAGGCTGAGCAGTTTAATATTGGCATCCACAAACTGGTTCATTTCTGTACTGATAATGGTACAGTGGATATTTCCTTTCAGTACGGAATCTTTATACAGGTTAACTCTCAAACTATATACGGAGCCTTCCAGTTCGCCTTCTACTTTAATATCATTACAGATAATGACGCCTTTGACAATGCCGGTTGGAGTGATGTGTATTGTTTTTCTGCTGTACAAAACACCATTGAAATTGCCATCAAGTATAATGTCGTTCTCAGAATCAAGGACACCGGAAATATTGGTAGACCTTGTGATGAATAACTGCTTGTCATCTGTAGATGACTGGGGTTGAAAACTGGAACTGGGATCGTGCAGAATCTGTTCCCTAAACTTGTTCATAGATATTGGTTTTTATGAAGAATAAGATTATGATATGGAGATCAATGATGGGAAAGTCCGCTATTTGCCCGAAATCTAAAATACATAAATATTATCTATTTGTAAATTTTTCATGCTATTCTTTTTTATGTGTACCCAAACCGGTTAAAATATGTATCTTGATTATCCACTGGCAATTAATAACCAGACACCTATCCTATGTTTTTCAAAAGAAAAGAAAATCCTTCGGGGATACTCCCTGCTATTCAGGTAGTATCGGGCGGCATTTATTTTGGGATCATTAAAACCATTTCCCCTATCCGGATAGAGGGAGATTTTAAAGGCATTATTTTCTGCAGTAACAAAGTCATCATCGACAAAAAAGCATCAGTTAATGGCGATATCCTCTGCCACGACATTGTGATCGGCGGCATCATTGACGGAAATGTGGTCTGCAGGAATAAAAGTTTATTACAAGCCGATGCCATTGTCAACGGGATTATACGCACGTCGCTGTTTGAAAACGGAGAGAACAGTTCTGTATCCGGCCCTGTTTATGTCAATAAAGAAAACAGCGCTATTGATATTGATGAATATTATGAGCTCTTTAATAAGAAAGAAAACCTCGAAAAAATAAAGGCAGAATACTTCTCATTGCCCCAGAAGCTGATACTGATTAGCTGACCCTAAAATAATTTCATGGCTCTTATTGTTGCTTGTATTGTCCCGGTAAGCCCCATGCGCAAAGACGCTTCGCACCGTAGTGAAATGGTAAGCCAGTTGTTGTTTGGTGAAGCAGCAGAAGTGCTGGAAGAAACAAAAGATTTTATAAAGATCCGTTGCTGTTATGATGATTATGAAGGCTGGTGCCAGCGGAGCCAGTTAGTATTCGATGAAACTGCGGCATCCCGGCAAGGCAACCAGTTGATCTGCCCCGATTGGATCAATACCGTAGTGCTGAACGGAACACCTGTACATGTATCAGCTGGCACACCATTGACATGGTTCAATAACGGTGCAGCGGATATTGGCGGGTATGCATTACAGTATAATGGTACTGTATGGGATGCTTCAACCGCAGTTTTTGATGAAGCCTCAGTTAAAAAGACGGCATTCACTTTTTTGAATACGGCTTATTTATGGGGTGGAAGATCGGTATTCGGACTGGACTGCAGCGGCCTGGTTCAACAGGTCTTTCGTTTCTTTGGCAAACCCTTGCCCAGGGATGCCTGGCAGCAGGCAGAGAGCGGGGGACTGGTGGGATTCTTACAGGAAGCAACCTGTGGGGATATTGCTTTTTTTGATAATGAAGAGGGGCGTATCACCCATACAGGCATTATGCTGGATACCGGAACCATCATTCACGCTTCAGGTAAAGTAAGGATCGATCCTATTGACAATGCAGGTATTATTCATTCAGATACGGGGGAAAGAACACATCGGCTAAGGGTCATTAAAAGATACCTGCAACAGGTAAAGTTTATACAATAAAAAGCAGCTCCTGTTGAGAAGCTGCTTTTTTA
The DNA here is from genome assembly GCA_041856175.1 of Sediminibacterium sp. Classification (GTDB taxonomy): domain Bacteria; phylum Bacteroidota; class Bacteroidia; order Chitinophagales; family Chitinophagaceae; genus Sediminibacterium. The sequence goes on along the minus strand of JBHAFM010000025.1, from coordinate 3,604 downwards.
TAATATAAACCTGAATTGGTCTTACATGATATCCAGGGCTTTGGCAAAGTAGGTAACAGTACCGGGTAGTGCTAACCAGAAAAACTCGCGGTATACGAACATTAGTACGATCATGAGTGCTAACCAGAAAAAGCACAGGGCCCAATATTTAGCTGTAGATTGTTTTGCTTCCATGGTATAAATTTTGGCAAATATAAGACGGCCGGTCTATTTAACAAAAGTCTCCTTATAAAAAGCAATGGATTCTTCTACAATGAGCAATGCTTTGGCTTTGTCGCCAAAATCTTCCACCACCACTGTTTTGTTCTCCAATTTCTTATATTCTTCGAAGAAATGACGCAGTTCATCAAAGAAATGCTTGGGCAGTTCTTCAATGTTATTGTAATGGTTGACACCAGGGTCTGTATTGGCTACAGCAATGATCTTGTCGTCAGGGTCGCCACCGTCGATCATCTGCATCACACCGATCACTTTCGCCTCCATTAAGGTGAGCGGCTGTACAGGCAGGGATGTGATAACAAGTATGTCCAGCGGATCTTTATCGCCACCGTATGACTGGGGGATGAAGCCGTAATTAATAGGGTAGTGGAAAGAGGAGAAGATTACCCTGTCTAATTTCAATAAACCGGTAGACTTGTCAATCTCGTATTTACACCTGGAGCCTTGCGGAATCTCTATGATTGCATTAACGATCCTCGGTGCATGTTCACCGGGATCAACACCATGCCAGGGGTGCAGGACTGTTTGTTGCATATTGCTTAGGCTTGTTTTAGTTTTTATCTGATGGTATGCTTTGGGTCATATTAAAGATTGGGGTTGAAGGTATATTTAAGATCAACCAGCCAGCTGTCAGCCTGTTTGATCACTTTTATTTTATGTCCTGTCTTATCAAATGAATTGCTGTAATTGATGATGGTAGTGGTCTCATTCACATCATCCACTTCACTGATGTTAATAGAAGCCTGCCTGAGTTGCTGCCTGCCTTCTTTGTCATTCTTCCGGTAAGCGGCTTCAATGTCTTGCAGGTGTTGCTTGTTGGTGTCATCAGGCAACATATAAAAAGCAGCTTTGCCAAAATCGCCTTTCAGGTAGGCATCGAGGAATTCCCGGCCTGCGTCCAGTGCATTTTCGGCTTTTCCATAATCCTGTTTGGGCGATGAACAGGCTGTTATCAAAATCAATACAAATGCTAAAAGTTGTTTCATGACTTTTATTTCCGCTGCAAAGGTATGCTTGTTAACGGGTACACATATTAACAGTTTTTTCTACTTTCTATTTGTTTGTGAAAATATATCGCCGTACCTTTGCACCCCGAAACCGAGAAATACGGCCTGTTATTACTCCCGGAAGATCTACCCGGATTGCTGCCCCTAACGATTCAAACGGTATTTATACCGGCTTTCTGCCAGCTTATTTAGTATAAAAATTAAAAATAGAAATATTATGAAAGGTAATGTTATGCCTTCTATTGTTCAAATAGAAGCGAAAGAACTCAATCAATTGGTTACAGAAGTAAAAGAAACTGTTGCAAACGATATGATCCGTAACAACGGGTCGGCAATGACTTCATTCAGCGTGGTTGACCTCTGGAATATCCGCAGGTCAGTGAAAACAGCAAGGGCTGCCAGGCGCTGGGATATTTAATTTGTTGGTTTTGTGTGATCGTAAGCCCCCTGTAACGAGGGGGCTTATTTTTTTCAACAAGGTATAAGTACTATTACCTGATCACTTCTTCGATCGATTTTCCAATGGCCCCGCTTGGCATCTGTATGTGCAGTAAGGCCGCCAGCGTCACTGAAATATCGGTCATATAGATTTCCCTGCTGGTACTCCCTTTTTTGATGCCCCATCCGTACCATAGCAATGGAATATGTGCATCATAGGAATACCATACACCATGACTCATACCGGTTTTACCTCCGTCTACCACGCCCGATTTCATAACAACCTGCAGATCGCCGCTACGCTGGGGATTGTATCCATTGATGATCATTTCGCGGAGTTTGGCCGGAACAGGAGCATCGCCTGCCGCTTTTTTATCCACCACCTGCAATACCAGGTCTTTTTTTAACAGGTATTTTGTAATACTGCTCTTTACTTCTTCTGTATTTAATTTTGCCGAATCGATGCCGGCCTGGTTCAGGTAAATATCATATTCAGCAACATGGCTGATCACATTAACACCGTTGTATTGGTTTTTTACAAAACCGGTCAATTCTCTGCCCAGCTCTCCATCATCCCAATGATCGCCGGGTAAATGGTTTTTCTGCATGAAACCTGCGATATGTGCACCGGCATGATCAGCGGTTAAAAAAACAGTGTACTGATCCCTGCCCACTGTTCTGTCTAAGTAGTCAAACAACTTGCCTAACGTTTCATCAAGCCGCACATAGGTATCTAATATTTCCCATGAATTGGGGCCAAATGCATGTCCCACATAATCAGGCGATGAAAAACTCAGGGCCAGGAAATCTGTTACGCCGCGTTTGCCCAATTGTTCAGCGGTAATGGCTGTTTTAGCCAGCTCAAGCAGCATATTGTTGGCATAAGGGGTAGCTGCGATTTTGCTGTAATCCTTGCCCTTGAATTGTTGCAGATTATAGGGCATGGCTACTGCATCAGCTCCGAATGGTTTGCTTTCATAAGCATTTTCATCCGTGTCGCAGTATTTTTCATAAATGCTCTTATCTAAAGCCAGGTTCCAGTTCTTTTCATAAAAAGAATCCACCAGCTTGCGGTGGTTGAATTGCTGCATCCAGGAAGGCAATTCCTTCATATAGTAAGTACTGGTAATAAAATTGCCGCTTTTACCATCATACCAGAATGCGCCGTTGGCTGCATGCCCGGCAGGAATGATAGCGCCTCTGTCTTTCATTGAAATGCCAAAGACCTTACTGTGGAAATTGGTGGATAGACGGAGCTCATCGGTGATGGTGGTGGTAAAAACGTTAGCGGGACTCATCTGTCCGGCACTGCCGGCATTACTTCCTACAGCTGCCACCGTTTTGTCTTCGGCACAGTATACTGCACGTTGCAGGTTATTATCCCACCAGTCATTGCCTGTAATGCCATGAATGGCAGGCACGCTGCCGGTATATACGCATGCATGACCGCAGGCTGTAACGGTGGGCAGGTAAGGAACGAAGGTATTGTTACAGGAAAAGCCCTGGCCCAGCAATCGTTTGAACCCGGCATTGGTTTTGTACAGATCGTAAAAACGATAGAGGTAATCCCACCTCATTTGGTCAACCACCAGTCCCACGACTAATTTCGGACGTGCAATACCCTGCTCAACGGTCGTTTTGCTGGTATTCTGGGCAAATGTGGTAATAATAAGAAAAAGGGCCAGGAAGGCTGTTACAATGGATCTTTTCATCTGCTACTGTTTGATATATTAGTGGTAATCTGTATGACTGTTTTAAACAGGGCTGTGAAGGTAAGCCAACACAGGATAAAAAGCTAAACCCTGGTCTGCGGATTCAGCAGGCGCTTTGCGGTATGATTGGCAAACGTGCATAAATACGCTTGTTGCCTAAGGCTGAATAAGTTACCTTTGCGGCAATTTATAACTAAAGTAATAATTTGATAATATGGCAGACATCTT
>JBHAFM010000024.1:0-14022 GCA_041856175.1 Sediminibacterium sp. | reverse complement strand
TTTTTAACTGCAGTTTTTTTCTTGGGCGCAGTCTTTTTCTTTGCAACTTTTTTAACTGCTTTTTTGGGTGCTGCTTTCTTGGCAGCTTTCTTTGGAGCGGTCTTCTTTGCTGCTTTTTTCGCTGCTTTCTTTTTACTTGATTTTGCCATGATGGTGTTAGTTAGTTTGTTTGTTGTAAATGATGATGAACGAAAGTTAAAAAATAATTTTAAAAAAAACGGATGTTTTCTGAAATGAGTGATGTGTTTTTTAGCAGGACCTGCTTACCTGAATCCCAATCCTGCCATCCATTGTATGCAGAGTTGGGGCCATTGACTGAGTACCGGGTCGGTCGGAGCGGTACCAAAACCATGTCCCCCATGATCATAAATCATCAATGATGCGGGCACTTTATTCTTCTTTAATGCCTCATAGAACCAAAGGCTGTTCTGTGGCGGAACCGCACGATCGTCATCGGCATGAATAAGCAATGTGGGCGGTGTTTGAGGGGTGACCCGCTTCTCTGTTGACAAGGCATTGAGTAAGGACGTATCGGGATGCTTGCTGCCCGTAACCATTTCCCTGCTTCCCCAGTGTGTAAATGTATCATCCATGGTAATAACGGGATAAACAAGGATCAAAAAAGAGGGACGTGTACCCGTCCGCTCGAGCGGGTTGGCAGCATCCGGATTTTCCTTTTGTAAAATGGTACCTGCAGTGGATGCTAAATGACCACCTGCTGAAAAGCCCATCACGCCTGTTTTCTCCGGGTCAATGCCCCATCCGGCTGCACGGGTGCGTATGATACGCAAAGCCGTGGTCACATCGTTGTATTGTGCCGGGTAATGATGCCCCTCCTGCCTGGCATTGTTCAGCCGGTATTTTAACACGAAGGCATCTATCCCTTTGTCATTGAAGATCCGGGCGGGTATGGTACCTTCCTTATCCCAGGCCAGGTGCATGTAACTGCCACCCGGACAAATCAGTACTGCAGTCCTGCTGCTGGTCCCATTCTTAGCGGGGAAATAATCCATAAAAGGAGCGCTTGTATCAAAACCTTTGTGCACAATGCCTTCTTCGGAAGGGTATAAAAAAATGCGTTGCTGTGAATGGGTTGTCATACAAAAGAGCAAACTTGTGATCAGGAAGTATTGTTTCATGGCGTATTATTGAATAAGCAAAAGAGATAACCGGGCTTTCACAGGTGAAAGATAATGAATCTCGCGAAGGGTTCTGAAGGTGAACAGAACAAAAGTGTTAATTGTACGTTACTAACCCACCAAGCTTGATTATAAAAAAACAAGTGTATGATGAAAAATAAAAAGATCGTTATCGCAGGAGGAACAGGGTTTATTGGCAGGGCTGTAACGGAGTACTTCGCGACTAACAATACCATTGTCATACTCAGCAGGAGCAGGCACGAAACACCCGGTAGCATACATACACCTTCTGCAGCAATGCCTGGCAAAAGCATCCGTGTTGTTCCATGGAATGGAAGGGATGTGGCGGCCTGGGTGGAAGAAATAGAGGGTTGTGATATGGTCATTAACCTGGCCGGAAAAAGCATCAACTGCCGGTACACGGAAGCCAATAAAAAAGAATTGATTGATAGCAGGGTACATGCTACAACCGCTATCGGCCTTGCAATAGGCCAGGTTCAGCATCCACCGAAACTATGGCTGAATGCGGCATCCGCTACGATCTACCAGCATATGGCAGAGGGGCCGCAGGATGAATATACCAATGCGTTACGTGATAATTTCAGTACCCGTGTAAGCAGGATATGGGAGGAGACATTTTTTAACATGCATACACCTGCTACACGGAAAGCAGTCATGCGAATGCCGGTAGTCTTAGGAGAGGGAGGGGGGGTGATGATACCTTATTGCAACTTAGTCAGGTTTGGTTTAGGCGGCAGGCAGGGCAGTGGCAGGCAGATGTGCAGCTGGGTGCATGTCGCAGATGTATGCAGGGCGATTGATTTTTTATGGGAACACCAGGAACTGGAAGGTGCATTTAACATAACAGCCCCTGGTCCCGTTACCAATGCTGTGTTTATGCAGACGCTGCGAAAAGCCTGTGGCGTAACATTCGGGCTCCCGTCTTTTGAATGGATGATACGGATAGGAGGTTTATTGATAGGAACTGAAGCCTCCTTAGTATTGGACAGCAGCTGGGTCATGCCTGCCAGGTTGAGGGAGCAGGGGTATCAGTTTCAATTCAGTAATGTTGCGGCGGCTTTTGCCGATATCATCAGTAAGATGCCCCGGAAAAACTATCGCTTATGGTAAAGTGCCGCCATCTCCTCCTGATCGCACCATTGTTAGTATCTTTAGGGTATGAGCACTAAAAAAACAGTCGTGATCGGCGCTTCAGATAATCCGCAACGGTACAGTTACCTTGCAGTAGACAGGCTGCGTGCACATGGACACCCGGTAACAGCGATTGGCAATAAAAGCGGGACCATCGGTGACACCCCCATTATCACAGAACACCCTGCGGAGAAAGAAGTAGATACTGTAACCATTTACCTGAACCCTGAAAGGCAAAAAGAATACTACGATTATATTCTGCAATTAAAACCCAGGCGCGTCATTTTTAACCCTGGTGCGGAGAATGAAACATTGGAAGCTTTGGCAAAGGCAAATGGCATCTTACCGATGGAAGCCTGCACATTGGTATTGCTGAGTACAGGGCAGTATTAGCCAGATGGGTTATAAATACACTCTATTTAAAGGAGCCCGTATGAAGTTGATGGCACTTTTATTATTACCAACTATTTTTTGCTTTAGGGTACCAGAATTAAACTAAAACGACTTTATCCGACAATATTAGATTGACTTGACACTAGTAGCTTTGAATTAAAACATCTGTAGGAATATTAAGAGTGTTATGGAGATTCCTTATCATTTCCAACGTTAATTTTCTTTTTCGACTAAGAATTTCGCTAGCCCTGCTTTTTGAGCCAACAATTTCAGCAAGGTCAGATTGAGAATATCCAAGTTGTTCCATCCGAAACTGAATGGCTTCGATGGGGTCCGGGAAGTCGATGGGGTAGTGCGTCTTCTCGTAGTTATCGATAAGGATGCCAAGCACTTCAAGTTCATCGCCTTTACGAGAATCGGGTTTTGCATCGAAGATATGCTCCAGTCTTTGTAGAGCAAGTTGATAGTCTTTTTTAGTTTTTATCGGTTTGAGTATCATTGTTATTAAATTTTTGTGGCGTCAATTCTGTCATATTGGGAATGTGTACCAATAAAGCGTATCCAAATCATTTGGTAATGATAATTAATTTTGATTATGAGCCTATAGTTGTTGCCTTTAACATTGAAAACAATACGATTATCTTCCAGGATGCTGGCAGAAGGATATTCCCGCTTGATTTCATTAGGGCTTTTCCATGTTGCATCTTCCGCTTCTTTATACCAAGACTTTAGTTGTTGTTCACAATCAGGATGTTTTGTCCAGAAATCCCGAAGGACTTTCTTTGCTATAGCTCTCAAAATCTGAATTTGACCAAAGGTAAGAAAAGTTCCCAAAATGGGAAAGTTATTTTATTTTGACTATCCCGCCCACCCCTCTCTGTCCAGACTCCTGTAATGAATAGCTTCTGCCAAATGTTCGGGCCTGATGTCATCGCTGCTTTCAATGTCAGCAATGGTTCGGCTCACTTTAAGGATGCGGTCATAGGCACGGGCGCTGAGGTTTAGTTTTTCCATGGCTTTTTTCAGCAGATTTTCACCAACCTTACTAATTGCGCAAATGTCGCGGAGTTGCTTGCTGTTCATCTGCGCATTGGCATAAATACCCGGATGTGCTTTGTAGCGTTCGGCCTGTATGTCTCTTGCTTTGATCACCCGCTCCCGGATAACAGCGGAGGTTTCACCCGTTGTTTTGTTGCTCAGTTCATTAAAAACAACCGGGGTCACTTCTACATGCAGGTCGATGCGATCGAGTAAAGGGCCGGAAACTTTGTTAATGTATTTCTGTACAGAGCCCGGTGGACACGAACATTCACGTGTTGGATGGTTATAGAAACCACACATGCATCCCTGCGTTACCTTTTTCCACGTTGGCGAAAAGTATCCCTAAACCATTGGGAATGAAGTATGTGGAGAATCCGACTACGTTGGGAGAATATAATATCTTCTTTTGTAACTTTATTCAGGAACAAATAGCCATGGGTGACGGAATACAATTCCCCAACCGCTTCAATACCTGGACTTTAGCGGTCATTGTAAAGCAACCCCTAAAAACACTGAGCAGACCACACTATGACACACAAAATTTATCCGAATCTTTATTTATACAGACGAATTATTCAAGCCAAACTTTTTATTGACTTTAATTATGCTGATAAAATAGACCTTGACAATATATCGGATGAAGCTTACTATTCTAAGTTTCATTTCATAAGGCTATTCAAACAAATTTATCGCAAGACACCGCATCAATATCTAACATCAGTTAGGCTTGATAATGCTAAACAACTTTTAAATAAAGGCTTGACAGTTTCTGAAGTTTGTTATTCTGTTGGTTTTGAAAGTTTAAGTTCGTTTAGCGGGCTTTTTAAAAAGTCATTTGGAATTTCACCACTTGAGTTTTTATCAAAACAGGTAACAAGGAAAAAAGAAATAGAAACAAACCCCTTAAAATTTATACCTGGCTGCTTGGCAATGAAAAATGGCTGGCTAAAAAATAGCAATTTTCAAGAAATATAATAAATATTTTTCACTGAAATTTGCCCTAAAATTTATAGATAATGATAACCAAATTAACACATACAGCAGTTTATGTAATTAATCAAGAAGAAGCCTATGATTTCTATGTGAACAAACTTGGCTTCAAGGTAATAATGGATGTTCCAATGGGTCCTGATGCACGTTGGCTGACTGTTTCGCCAAAAGAACAGGAAGGTATTGAAATAAATCTTTTCCCACTTATAGAAGGACAAGTATTTAATAAAGAAACCCTGAAAACAATGAAGGAACTTGTCCAAAAGGGAGCATTCGGAACAGCAGTATTTGAATGCAACAATATATATGCCACTTATGAAGAACTCAAGACCAAAGGTGTAATTTTTAAAAAGCCACCTACAAAAGAATTCTATGGCATAGAAGCCATATTTCAGGACAATTCGGGTAATTGGTTTTCATTAGGTCAAAAAATCAAGTAAAATATGAGTTCAATATTCAATAAATCTGATAGAGATAATTTAATAATAAGGATTAAATCATTAAACAAAAATGACACTGCTCAATGGGGCAAAATGAATATCAATCAAATGATATTGCATTGTATCAAATGGGACGAGATGTCATTGGGGAAAGTAAAATATAAACGAACCTTTCTTGGAAAATTGTTCGGAAAATTTGCATTACCAGATTTTATTCAAGCAGAAATACCTTTTAAGAAGAATGTCCCGACTCTTGCATTTTTAAAAATAAAGCAATCTACTGGCGACTTTTTAACTCTTCAAAGTATTTGGATTAAATTAGTCGAAGAGTATAACAACTTTGACAATGATAACTTTACACATCCATTTTTTGGGAAATTAATTAAAGAGCAGTTGGGTATTCTTGCCTATAAACATACTGACCATCATTTGCGACAATTTGCAAAATAAGAACAACGAACCGCTATCACGGTATTGTGGCAAGTGGGCCTGTTATTTAACTTGTCTCAAATCGGGGAGCTTACAAGAGCTATTTTCTGGACGACAAGAAACTTGAAAGCGATCTAAAAGACATATCCCGTCAAGGCAAACTTTTGGTCGCGGTGACGTGCACATAAATTATTATTCACTTCATCCCGCCCATCCTTCACGGTCAAGGCTCCTGTATTGAATAGCTTCTGCCAAATGTTCGGGCCTGATGTCATCGCTGCTTTCAATGTCAGCAATGGTTCGGCTCACTTTAAGGATGCGGTCATAGGCACGGGCGCTGAGGTTCAGTTTTTCCATGGCTTTTTTCAGCAGGTTTTCACCAACCTTACTAATTGCGCAAATGTCGCGGAGTTGCTTGCTGTTCATCTGCGCATTGGCATAAATACCCGGATGTGCTTTGTAGCGTTCAGCCTGTATGTCTCTTGCTTTGATCACCCGCTCCCGGATAACAGCGGAGGTTTCACCCGTTGTTTTATTGCTTAATTCATTAAAAACAACCGGGGTCACTTCTACATGCAGGTCGATGCGGTCGAGCAAAGGGCCGGAAACCTTGTTAAGGTATTTCTGAACAGAGCCTGGTGGACACGAACATTCACGTGTTGGATGGTTATAGAAACCACACATGCAGGGATTCATCGAAGCGATCAACATAAAATTGGCTGGGAAGTCCAGTGCTGTCTTTGCACGTGAGATGCTGACCTTTCTTTCTTCCATAGGCTGCCGCATCACTTCGAGTACGGTCCGTTTAAATTCCGGCAATTCGTCTAAAAACAAAACGCCATTATGTGCCAGTGAAATTTCTCCCGGTTGCGGTACACCGCCGCCGCCTACCAACGCCACATCGCTGATGGTATGGTGCGGGGAACGAAAAGGACGCTTGCTCACTAAGCAACTGTTTTCCGGTAATTTGCCGGCTATGCTGTAGACCTTTGTTGTCTCTAATGCTTCCTGTAGGCTCAATGGTGGTAATATGGTTGGCAGGCGTTTGGCCAACATGGTTTTGCCGGAGCCGGGCGGGCCAATAAGAATGGCATTATGCCCGCCTGCAGCGGCGATCTCCAGCGCACGCTTGATGTTTTCCTGCCCCTTTACATCATTGAAATCAAGATCAAAAATAGTTTGGTCGTTGAAAAAATCTTCCCTGGTGTTAACAACGACAGGTTGCAGCGACTGTTCATCTTTGAAAAAACCAATCACTTCATTCAAATGTGAAACCCCATACACCAAAAGGTTATTGACCATACCGGCTTCCCTGGCATTGGCCCTGGGTACGATCAATCCTTTGAACCCTTCCCTGCGTGCCTGGATGGCGATGGGTAATGCCCCTTTGATGGGCTGCACACTGCCGTCGAGTCCCAATTCGCCCATGATCACGTAAGATTTTAATGCTTCAACATGTTCCAGCTGTTCACTGGCGCCCAATATACCCACAGCAATGGGCAGGTCAAAAGCCGAGCCGGTCTTCTTGATATCTGCAGGGGCAAGGTTAACGATCACTTTGGTACGCGGCATGTGACAATCATTACTCTTGATGGCACTCTCGGTACGTTTCAAACTTTCCCTGACTGCATTATCAGGCAACCCCACAATACTGTAACTCTGACCCATACTCACATTCACTTCAATAGTGATGGTAATGGCGTCTACCCCGGATATCGCACTGCCAAAAGTTTTTACGAGCATAAAAAAAGATTTCACACCTCACCATGAGGCAATGATCAAAAGAGGAAATTAAGCAACTTCCACAAGAGTAAACTAAATCAGGTATTTATACCTGGTGGCAGGTTTATAGTTGCTCCAGCATTTGCACCACCCCTTCCTTGCGCAGGATAAGATAACCAAGACGGTCATTGCTGATGCCTTCTTTCAGCTGGTAGCTGAATACCAGCTGATCATCCGATACGCTGGTTTCAAAATAGCGGAATTGTATGTTGGGGTATTGCTGAAGGGATTCGCCGATCTCGTAGAGATGGGTTGAAAGGATGAACAATGCATTTTTCATTTTTCGCAGTCCTTCAATGACGGTGGTGCTGCATTTCATCGCATCCTGCATATTGGTGCCTTTGAAAAGCTCATCTATCAGTATCAGCCAGTTCTTACCATCGCTGATCTTTTCCAGGGTTTTGCGGATGCGTTGCACTTCGTTAAAGAAGTAGCTTTCGCCTTTGATGATGTTATCTTCCACCTGTATATTGCTCAGCAACCCATCGAACAGGCTCAACTGCATTTCTTTGGCCGGCACACCCATACCCAGGTGGGCCAAATAGACACTTACGCCGACTGCTTTGATAAAAGTGCTTTTGCCGGCCATATTGGCGCCGGTGAGGAAAAGAAAGTTTTTGTCGACAGATAATTGCGCTTCGTAACTAACGGGTACCCGTAACAAAGGATGGAACAATTCCTTTGCTTTTAGATACGGTTGTGACGATAGCGCTACGTCAGGAAAACAGAACCCATATTTCCTGCAGGCTATTGCCAGTCCAAGGTAAGCATCGAGCCGGCTGTAAATCTCCATCAGGTCAAAAGCTGCGTTTTTAAAATGACGCCGCATGAACACGCCGTAAATAAGTATGGTGTGGGGTGCCAGGTTCTTTTTATCACTTTGCAGCATATACAGTACCACTTCTTTGTTCAGCAGCAATTCTATGCGTCCTGTCCAGGTTTGCAGCAGCCGGCTCATTGGCTGCTGTTTCAGTAATAAAACCACCTGTTGCAATCCTTTTACAAAATCAATGCAATGGCCAATGGTGTACCTTGTTAAAGAATAATCCGGTGCATTGATTAATTTATAAATGAAACTATTGATGCGGTTGGGGTGCGGGGGATATGCATTGATCTGAGACTCGTAGAATTTATCAATCACCATCATAGTGCCGTTGGTAACTGTAGCGGGCCAGGCATCTGCCACAGCCATCAATTGCTGAATGGTTTGCTGTGTATCCTTTATATCATCGACAGCATCTAAGGGGTTGCCCATTAATTGTTTCAGGTATTCACGCCCGCTATTGGTTTGGGTATGGTTGAGGTAATGGAAAACGGATGACTCTTCTTCACTGTGAAAAATGGAGAGGTCGGAGAGGGTGGTTTTGTCTACCTGCATAGGCAAGAATATGTTTATTGTGTCATTTGTGTCAAAACCACAAACTAACTATTATCTGTCAAATTTTAACCGCATTCCCATCTTAGATTCATCAAAGCTGCCATTTCCATAAACTAAGTGCCCATTTACAAAAGTATGGGTGATGGTTGCGGGGAGTGTGAGGCCTTCCAGCGGGCTCCAGCCGCATTTGTACAGGATATTATTCCGGGCGATGGTACTGGATTCATTCATGTTTACCAGCACCAGGTCGGCATGATATCCCTCCCGTATAAATCCCCTGTCTTTTACCTGGAAGCACTTAGCTACAGCGTGACTCATTTTGTCCACTACTTTTTCAAGACTGATCCGGCCCTCTTTCACATAATACAGCATCAGTCCTAATGAATGCTGCACCAATGGAAGACCGGCATGTGCGTGTTCATAATCCTCCTGTTTTTCAGCCCAGGTATGCGGGGCGTGATCGGTGGCAATCACATCGAGGCGGTCATCGAGCAGTCCCTGCCACAATGCTTCTTTATTGTACGGCGCTTTGATAGCCGGATTACATTTGATCTGGTTACCGAGCCTGCTGTAATCATCGCTGGTGAAATGCAGGTGATGCACACATGCTTCAGCGGTGATGCGCTTATCTTCCAGCGGGATCATGTTGGTGAACAATTGCAGTTCCTTTGCGGTAGAAATGTGTAGGATATGTAAGCGGCTGTTGTGTTTTTTAGCGTATTGAATGGCTTTGAAAGACGACTCAAAGCATTCTTCTTCATTGCGGATGATGGGGTGATCGGATGGCTCCAGTTTCCCCTTTTTTTGTTTGAGCGCCTGAAGATTGGCCCTGATCATAGCTTCCTCTTCACAATGTGTGGCAATCAGCAATTCACTTCCTGCAAAGACCTTATCAAGCAGCAACGGGTTATCGACTAACAGATTCCCCGTAGAAGAGCCCATGAATATTTTTACGCCGCAGATATCATTTTTTCTATTGTTGGTCTTCAGTACTTCTTCCAGGTTATCGTTGGAAGTGCCCATGTAAAAAGAATAGTTGGCTAATGCAGTTAGCCGCCCGATCTCATATTTCTGTTCCAGCAGTTCGTGGGTAAAGGAAGGAGGATTGGTATTGGGCATTTCCATAAAGCTGGTGACACCACCAGCTACCGCTGCCTTGGCTTCCGTATAAATAGAGGCTTTATGTGTAAGGCCGGGCTCGCGAAAATGTACCTGGTCGTCAATAGCGCCGGGTAGCAGAAACTGGCCCTTTCCATTGACTTCCTTTACATTCCCTGCGACAGCAATAGTGCCGCCGGCTTTCTCAATCCTCCCACCTGCTATCCATACATCGCCATAGGTTCTTTGGCCTTCGTTAACGATGCAGGTGTCTTTGATGATATATTGCTGACTGGCCATAGATGGATACAATTGAAGCTGCAATTTATCAAATCCGTGAGGATATCCTAATCTTCCAGGTGAATAGAGAAGACGATCATCCGCGACTGGATCTTGTCCAACACATTGGAGTATTTCAGGGCAGGATCGGGCTGATGGATATTAGATAAGCCATAACTGATTTTTATTTCGGGAGATACCGTTACAAATGGCAGGTAAAAGTTAAAGCCGATACCTGTTTCAAGGCCAAAATCGTTCCGCTTCAGCTTAATCATATCATCTGCGTTACGGGCGGCAGAATTGCTGGACAGGTCCATATCAAATTTAACTCCGGCCATCAGGTAAGTCCTGAAATTGCCAATCCTGTCCGAATTGAATTTAAACTGGAACGGGAAGCTGACTAAGGTAGATGGCAATACCTGTTTCTGGAAGACCGATTCTCCGGGTTTTGTTTTTCCCAGTGTGTAGGAAATGTATTTGGCGCCTCCGATGACCAATTGCGGATTGGCCCGGAACTGGAAATGATCGCTCAGGCGCAATGTTGCCAATAAACCCATGGCAATACCGCCACTGGAACCAGGCAGGACAGACAGGATGGTATCAGTTGCTAAAAAATTGGGCGACTTGCTCACCTGCAGGTAAGAGGAACTATAGCCGAGCGTCATGCCAAAATAATAAGGCAGATCATCATGATTGCGACGATACAATTCTTTTTGCGCCTGTACAGACAGGGCGCTGCAAAAAAAGGCAATGAGCAGGACTATTTGCTTCCGCAATAGATAGTGCATATTCCTAAAGTAAGCTTTTTCAAATAGGGTTGTGTAAATCCTGCTTCATGCATGATGTTTAAAAAGGTTTGTCCCTCAGGAAATGCCTGAACACTATGGTTCAGGTAAGTATAAGCGTCTTTGTTTTTAGCGAACAGTTTTCCAAACACGGGTGTGATCACATTCATGTACAGGTTGAACAGCCCCTTGACAATCACCTGCGTTGGTTTTGAAAATTCCAGTACCACTAATTTACCACCCGGGCGCAATACACGGTACATTTCTTTCAATCCTTTTTCCAGGTTCTGAAAGTTACGTACCCCGAAGGCTACGGTGATGGCATCAAAGCTATTGTTTTCAAACTGAATGGTTTCACTGTCCCCGCGTTGTAAATCAATATGATCTGTTAAATGTAATTTTTGCAGTTTCTTCCTGCCCAGTTCAAGCATGCCTTCTGAAATGTCAATGCCTGTGATCTTTTCAGGTTGTAAAAGCTGGTAGGTCATGATGGCCACATCACCGGTACCGGTTGCCACATCCAATAGCTGTTTGGGATGCAGGTCCTGCAATTGCCTGATGGCTTTTTTCCGCCATTGCACATCAATCCCTGCACTGAGAAAACGATTCAAAAAATCGTACCGGAAGGCAATGCTGTTGAACATTTCCGCTACCTGTTGTTTTTTCTCCAGCCCGCTCTCCTGGTAAGGTACCACTTCGTCGTGCGCAAATTTTGCCATAGGGTGCAAAGATATTGAATTTCATCACCCCCGGCTTACTATCTTCGTTGTGCATGAAGGCACGTGTATATAAATCTACCGGCAGCTGGTACGTGGTGAAAGGAGAGGATGGGAACCTCTATAATGCCCGTATCAAAGGCATTTTTAAAATAGAGGAGATCACCTCTACCAATCCTGTTGCAGTAGGTGATGAAGTGGAAATGGATATTGAGGCAGTACAGGAAGAATCGGCTATCATTACGGCAATACACGACAGGAGGAATTACGTGGCAAGGGTATCGCCGCACAATAAACGGCAACACCATATTGTAGCGTCCAATCTTGACCAGAGTATCTTAGTTGCCACACTGAAAGATCCTAAAACATCGCAGGGGTTTATCGACCGCTTTCTCATCTCCTGCGAAGCATACCATATTCCGGCCATCATTGTTTTCAATAAATCTGATATCTACCGGAAAAAAGAGATGGAGAAATTTGATGCATTGAAAGGCATGTATGAGCAGATAGGCTATAAAGTGATATTGGCCAGTGTACATCAACAGAAGGGCATTGAAGAGATCAAAGCTTTACTGAAAGATAAAACTACTTTATTGAGCGGGCATAGCGGTGTTGGTAAATCTACTTTCATCAATGCTGTTTTTCCGCAGTTCAACCTGCGTACACAGGAAGTGAGCGGCTGGAGCGGTAAAGGCCTGCATACGACCACATTTGCGGAAATGTTTGACCTTGATCATGGCGGCCATATCATTGACACGCCCGGTGTTCGTGAATTCGGGCTGGTAGACATCAGCAAGCAGGAACTCTCGCATTATTTTCCCGAAATGTGTGCGGTCATCAATGATTGCCAGTTCAATAACTGTATGCACCTTGAGGAACCCGGTTGTGCGGTGAAAGCCGCGGTAGAAGCAGGAACCATTGCTGCAGAAAGATATATCAGCTATGTAAATATCTTAGATACGATGGAGGACAGGTTTTATTAGAGGGGATGTTCATTGTACTCGCTGAACCAGGAAGCATATTTGATATAATTATTGGCAATCCGGTCTATTTCGCCGCTGATGAGTTCTTTGGAGATATCTTTCACTTTTCTTGCGGGCACACCGGCATAAATGCTTCCGGCTTCCACAACGGTTCCTTCTAATAAAACGGCGCCGGCGGCAATAATGGAATTACTGTGCACTTCACAGCGGTCCATAACGATGGAACCCATACCGATCAGCACATTATCATGAATGGTGCACCCATGTACCAGTGCATTGTGGCCAACAGATACATTGTTGCCAATAGTAGTTGGGTTCTTCTGGTAAGTGCAATGAATGACTGCGCCATCCTGCACATTTACTTTATTGCCCATCCGGATATAATGAACATCGCCGCGTACGACTGCATTAAACCAGATACTGCAATCGTCTCCCATCACTACATCACCTACAATCGTGGCATTGGGGGCTATAAAACAGTTTTCGCCGAATTGAGGGTGTTTACCGAGAACAGGAAGTATGATGGCCATAAAGTTTCAGGTTTCAGGTTTCAAATTTCTAATTTTAATCCCAGGAAAGCTAAAAAAGATGAGCGTACTCTCAAACAGACAATTATTCTTGCACCATGTTGCACAGACTTCTGACACGCCTATTGGCATTGAAATGGTGAAGGCTTCAGGGATTCACCTGTGGGATGTGGATGGAAAGGAATATGTGGACCTGATCTCAGGATTCAGCGTTTGTAACATCGGACACAGTCACCCTGCTGTTGTAAAAGCAGTACAGGAGCAGGCTGCTGCATACATGCACCTGATTGTGTACGGCGAATTTATTGAAGCGCCACAGGTGGGTTATGCCAAACTGCTGACAGATCATTTACCTGTTTCTTTGAACAGCGTATACTTTACCAATAGCGGCGCCGAAGCCACAGAAGGCGCTATGAAATTAGCCAAACGTGTTACCAACCGCTCAAAAATCATCGCTTTTAACCAGGCATATCATGGAAGTACACAGGGCGCTTTGAGTGTCATGGGCGGCGAATACTGGCGCAATGCGTTTCGTCCGCTTTTGCCCGATATCCATCATTATCATTATAACAGTAACGAGGCTGTTGATGCTATTGATAACGCTACTGCCTGCGTGATACTCGAAACAGTACAAGCTGAAAGCGGGATCATCTCCCCGTCAAAAAACTGGCTGCAGGCCATTCGTAAAAAGTGCAGTGAACATGGGGTATTGCTGATACTGGATGAGATACAAGCCGGTTTTGGCAGAACGGGTTACCTCTGGGCATTTGAACAATTTGATGTGGTGCCAGATATATTGCTGCTGGGAAAAGCATTGGGAGGCGGTATGCCATTGGGGGCATTCATTGCCGGCAAAAAAATCATGAATGCCCTTACGCATGATCCTGTAT
>JBHAFM010000023.1:0-7653 GCA_041856175.1 Sediminibacterium sp. | reverse complement strand
TTTTTTTACAGATATTGTAAAAGAGGGGGTGCTACTATACGACACCGATATTGTGCATTTTGCAGAGCCAAGGGAGTTAACACTGGCAGAAGAAAAAGAAATTGCACAAAGGTATTTTGATATATGGTTCTCTGGAGGGTCAGGCTTTTTGAAAACAGTGCAATTTAACCTCGGGGAAAAGCAATATAAAATTGGAGCATTTATTTTGCATCAAGCAACAGAAAGTTTTTACTATGCAACTTTATTAGTCTTTACCGGCTACAAGCCCAAAACGCATAACCTGTATAAGTTACGTAAACAGGCAAAACAACTTTCAGAGGAGTTATTTTTATTATTCCCAATTGAAACTAATAAAGAAGAAAAGAATTTGTTTGATTTACTAAAGCGAGGCTATATTGATGCTCGTTATAAAGCCGATTTTGTAATTACCAGAGAAGAATTGACAAAACTTATTGAAAGGATACAGCAGATGCAAATAATAGTAGAAAAAATATGCAAGGAAAAAATAGATGCTTTTGGCTAAAACTGAACTAATTCTTCAAGAGTTATACTTAATCCCTCTGAAAGAGCTAATAACATAGTGAGTGAGGGATTTGTAATTCCTTTTTCAATTCTATGGATTTGGCTGAAATCAACATCTGCATTATCTGCAAGCTTCCGTAAACTCAGTTTTTTCTCTTTTCGGATTTTTTCCAAGTGCCTGCCGAACTTTTTTAATATTTTCTCATCCCTGGTAGCATTCATTGAGGAAATTTCAAAGAAATAGGGAAAAATATTGTAGGACTATTTGCATACAGTATAAATATTCTACCTATCTTTAAGCTTGCATTCTCCGAGTCTCATTACTGAGTGAACCTGAGAAATTCAAAGTATGAGACAGGAAACAACAATCGGCACCGTTTTAAAGGGCGGGTGCCCATTTTATTATTGGGACATCTTCTCAGGCCTCAGTAATGAAAAAATGGGCCCCGCACTTTGTATTGCTCTACCGGAACGTTGCTTTTTAAAAGGCATTGGCTTGGTATTGCTTAAAACCAACTTCGCCAAAAAGCCCAAAAACCCAGTTTAGCCATCCCCCCATTATAGATAGTTAGCGGGTCTTCTATTGTGTGCCCGCTACACTTCCCCTTTTATTTTATTTCCTACTTAAACTACACTGCCAATGAAATACGCCTATTGCGTGCTGGCCATGCTATGCCTATGGACCAATATAGTGCAGGCACAAAAAATACGCCCTTTAGCTGTGGGCGATACCGTGCCGGATATCACACTGCGTCATATTATTAATGCCCCGTTTTCATCATCCAAATTATCCGATTTTAAAGACAAGGTTGTTATACTGGATTTTTTTGCTACCTGGTGCAGTAATTGTGTTAAAGCATTACCACATTTAGATTCACTGCAGCGCCAATTGCCCGACCAGTTGCAGGTATTAGTTATTGACCCCTATGAAGACCAGGCAACGGTTACCCGTTTGTTGAAAACCAATCGGCTACTAAAAGGTATCACAATTCCTTTTGTAACAGAAGATACGTTATTGAGTCAACTATTACCCCGTAAGTATATTCCGCACGAAGTGTGGTTGTACAACGGGGTTGTAAAAGCCGTAACCTACCCTGGCGATGTTACGGCCGAAAACATCCGAGTGCTAACCAAAGGTGGAACAGTTCCTTCAACGAAATTTGATATCCTTGATGATGATATTAAAAAACCATTACAGGTTACTGAAAGAACTGCTATTCATCATCGCTCACTGCTTACTGGCTATATAGAAGGATACGGAACGAGTTCTTATATCGAGAAGAAAGAGCGAGACTCGATTACACGCATCTGTTACCGCAATATTCCTCTGGCAGCCATCTATAAGAAGGCTTATGATGCAGAAGCTGTATCTGCCAATCGTTTTATATATGAAAACGGAGCAGATACATTATTGTTACAAACTGCTGAATGGGACAACTGGAAACGCAGCCATGCCTACTGCTATGAACTGGTTGTACCACCTTGTTCCATGGCACACCTGCGGCAACTGATGCAAAATGACATCGAAAGTAGCTTTGGCATCACCCTCACAAAAGTGCGAAAAAAGACCCATTGCTGGGTATTGCTAAAAACCGGAAAAGAGATTCCAGCTACCGGCGTGGGCAAACCAGGTGATAACCTGTATGATAACATGGACAGTGTCTTATATCTGCACCACCAACCCATAAAAAAACTAGTGGCTTACCTGAACTCATTTTCAGCAATGCCGGTATTAGATGAAACAAACACCACACAGCAGGTGTACATGGATTTCTCTATGCTGCAACGAAACGATATGACTGCCTGGCAAAAAGCCCTACAATCTTATGGGCTATTGTTAGAGCAGCAGGAAAGAGAGATTGATGTATATCGTTATTCCAGACTACCCCATTATTAATTAAAATAATTTTTATGAGATACTCAATTTTGATCATACATTTTCTATATACCTTATTCAATTTTACTGCCCTGCAAGCACAGCAAGCAGTTCCAATAACCATCCATGGCCGTATTACCGACGCAAGCAACCGTGTAGCTTTGGAAAATGCTACAGTTTATGCGCGTAAATCAGGTACCCAGGCTTCGAGCGACCAGGCAGGTAGCTTTTCAATTCACTTGAAATATGGCCTGGATACCTTGGTGATTACATTAGTAGGCTATAAAAACCAACAAGTACCGGTGTCACAGCATGTACTTACACCTTTGCTAATTGTGTTGCAACCCGCTCTGCAAGCCATAACCGAAGTCACCGTTAGTACCGGTTACCAAACCATACCAAAAGAAAGGGCCACTGGTTCCTTCTCAGTCATTGATAATGCCTTGCTGAATCAACAGGTCAGCACCAATGTCACCAGCAGGCTGGAAGCAGTTGCCAACAGTTTTTCTGTGTTCAGAAAACAAAATACATCGGGACAGATCATGATCCGGGGACTGAGTACCATACAGGGGCCTAAAAACCCCTTAATCATTGTTGATAATTTTCCTTATGCAGGAGACATCAACAACATCAATCCCAACGACGTGGAAAGTATTACGTTGCTCAAAGATGCAGCTGCCGCTTCCATCTGGGGCACCCAGGCAGGCAACGGTGTAATTGTGATTACCACTAAAAAAGCCAGGTATAATCAAAAAACACAGGTTGAGATCAATAGTAATATCACAATCGTTGATCAGCCTGATTTGTTTTACCCAAAAAATATCAGCCCGGGTGATTTTGTAGATGTGGAAACCATGCTTTTTAATAATGGATATCGTTTTTCAGATACACTCTCACCTTATAAGCGCCCTTTTTCACCGGTTTACGAGATCCTTTTTAAACAAAGAAACGGACAACTCTCACAAGCCGATGCTACTGCACAATTACAGGTACTACGCAATCATGACGTACGTAATGATTTTAATAAATACTTCTACCGAAAAGCGGTGAACCAGCAATACAGCCTGTTGGTAAAAGGAGGATCTTCTAATGCAAACTGGCTCTTTACTGCAGGATGGGATAAAAACCTCAGCAATTTGTCAGCTGCTTACGATAGATTGAACCTTCGCATGAATAATAGTTTTGAACTCACCAAACAACTAACCCTTACAACGACCACTTTCATTACAAGAAGCAACAATGGTTCGGGTAAACCTGGTTACAGCGAGATCAGCACTACCAACGGCAGGATACCTATCTATACCTTACTGGCAGACCAGAACGGTAGCCCGCTTCCCCTGTATAAAGATTACAGACAGATTTATATTGATACGGTAGGAGGTGGTAAGTTACTGAACTGGAAATACTACCCCTTAAGCGATTACCAGTCCATTCACAATGATATCAAATTATTTGACTGGGCTGCATCCATAGGACTGAATTATAAAATACAACCAGGTTTTGATCTCGACTTAAAGTACCAGTACGAACAACAGCAAACGAAAACAACGGTTTTGTATGATGCCGATAATTATTTTACACGTAACCTGGTAAATACTTTCAGTCAACTCAACAGGGCTACCGGCAAAGTTACTTATATCGTACCCAAAGACGGTATTTTAGACCAGTCCGATGCGCTTATCATTGCCCATCATTTCAGAGGGCAGATCAATTACAACAAGAATTTGGGTCGTTCAGCCTTGTCTATACTGGCAGGAACGGAACTAAGGCAATCACAGACAAGTTCTTCCGCATTCAGAACCTATGGCTATAACAACGATATCCTTACCAGTATGAACGTTGATTTTGCCAATACCTACCCAACTTATGTTGCGGGCTATGCCGCTTTTATTCCTAATAACAGTTCCTTTTCCGATAAACTCACCCGCTTTGTTTCTTTTTTTGGTAACGCGGCTTATACCTGGTTACAGCGCTATACCCTTACTGCCAGCATGCGCAGAGACGCTTCCAACCTGTTCGGCGTAGCCACTAATCACCGCTGGACGCCACTCTGGTCGGGAGGTCTGAGTTGGGATATATCCAAAGAGCCTTTTTATCATCTCTCTTCGTTACCTTATTTAAAACTACGGGCCACTTATGGCATTAGCGGTAATGTGAACCCTGCCATGACAGCCCTCACTACACTTAACTATTCGTCAGCTTCCCCCTATACAGGAACACCGTTTGCATCTGTCAAGAACTTTTACAACCCGGAACTCAGGTGGGAAAAGTCGGCCATGTTGAACATCGGCCTCGATTTTAAATCCAACAACAACCGCATCTGGGGTAGTATAGAATACTACCACAAAAAGGGAACAGATCTTTATGGCCCTGCCCCGGTTGATCTTACCGTTGGACTCGGCGTACCCACCATAACTAAAAACGTGGCTTCCATGACCGGCTCAGGGATAGACCTGGAGTTGAACACACTGAATACCCGGGGCGCCCTGCAATGGACCTCCCAACTCAACCTGAACATGAATACCGACCAGGTCACAGCTTATTATCTGAATACCACACAGGGTAGCGTGTTCGTGAATGGTGGTCAGGGAATCGGCGGTGCAATAGGAAGTCCTGTTTACTCCCTGTTCAATTACCGTTGGGCAGGGCTGGACCCGGCAACCGGCGATCCGCAAGGATACATCAATGGGCAGCTTAGTAAAGATTATACATCTATGCTCACGAAATCCACTTTAGCCGATCTGCGATACAATGGGCAGGCCATGCCTAAACTATTCGGCTCTATGGGTAATAGCTTTTCCTGGCGTAATTGGAATTTCACTATGCGCATGCAGTACCAGTTGGGCTTTTGGTTTCAGCGCAGTTCTATTAATTACCAGTCATTGTATCAATCCAGTGATGGTCACAGCGATTATGCCCTGCGTTGGCAAAAGCCCGGTGATGAAACCAGTACCAACGTTCCTTCCCTTGTTTATCCCGCACAGGGTCTCCGGGATGCATTCTATAATGGTGCAGAAATATTGGCAGAAAAAGGCGATCATGTCCGCCTTCAATACATCTACCTGAGTTATGGTTTCTCCAAAAAGCAATTCAAACTGGTGCCCTTCGAAAGACTGGAATGTTACCTGTCGGCCAGTAACCTGGGTATTTTATGGAGAGCCAATAAATCTGGCATTGATCCCATGTACCGCGATTATGTGATCCCCCCTTCCAAAACAGTAAGCATTGGCATTAAAGCCTCTTTTTAAACCCTTTAATCCTTTACCATGTATAAACATTTTTGCTTTCATAAAATATTGATGATCGTACTGTATTCGGGAATACTCTTAACCGGGTTATCCGGTTGCCAAAAATACCTCGATGCCAAATCCGATAAACAATTGGTGGTACCTCAAACGACCCAGGACCTGCAGGCCCTGCTTGATTATTTTTTCCGGGTCAACAATTTTGATCCCATGTTAGGAGAACAATGTGCAGACAATTATTACATTAACGATGCGGACTACGCAGCCATTACAATGGAGGAAGCGAGGGGTATGTATGCCTGGGCGCCGCAGCTAACCATTCTCCGTAATCCCAATGAATGGTCTTTTACCTATGATAATGTGTACAGGGCCAACACAGTGCTGGATAACTTAGTTAAAGTAGAGAGAACCGATAAAAATGCAGCGGACTGGGACAATATAAAGGGGCAGGCTTTGTTATTAAGGGCAAAATCATTCCTGCTGGCGCTTGGGATATGGTCTTTGGCTTACGATGCAGCCACTGCACAAACTGATCTGGGCATACCCTTAAGGTTAACTTCCGATTTTAACCAGCCGTCTGCCCGTTCATCTGTACAACAAAGTTATGACCAGGTTTTAAAAGACTTACTGGAAGCGGCACCGTTACTGCCAGCTACTCCTGTACATGTGATGCGGGGTTCTAAACCCGCTGCTTTTGCCCTCCTGTCAAGGGCATATCTCTACATGCACAAATATGAATATGCTCTTCGTTACGCAGATTCCTGCTTACAATTATCAGGTCAGTTGCTGGATTATAACCGGCTAAATCCGTTAGCCGCGTTTCCCTTCCAGCCCTATAGCCCTGAAGTGATCATGGAGAACAGTAGTGTTTTTGGCGGCGGCTTCGGCAGCAACATTATGAAAATAGATTCTGTTCTATATCGTTCGTATGATAACAACGATCTGAGAAAAGTCTTGTTCTTCAGGAATAACAACAATGGCTCTTATGCCTTTAAGGGAAGTTACGAAGGCAACTCAATCTTGTTTGCTGGTATTGCCACTGATGAAATGTACCTGACAAGAGCAGAATGTCTGGCCAGGATGGGTAATACTACCGATGCATTGCAAGACCTCAATACCCTGCTCATCAAACGTTGGAAAACCGGTACTTTTATTCCGTTTACCGCCAGCACTGCGGCTCAGGCACTGCAATTGATTTTAACAGAGCGAAGGAAAGAATTGCTGATGCGTTCCTTGCGCTGGGCTGATATTAAAAGGTTGAACAAAGAAGGGGCGGGGCTGGTACTTAGACGAATCATTAATGGTAATACCATGGAATTACTGCCTAACGATGCCCGTTATGCTTTTCCATTACCCCAAGTAGTGATTGATTTATCAGGGATGCCTCAGAACCCACGATAGTTGAAAAAAGGAATGCGAAGCAGTTTTCTCGCTTCGCATTCTAATCAACCGCTTATGTAATCTTTAGAGGTCTTTATAAGCAATGGTAACGTTAGTTACATCTGTTGCTGTAGTGATGGTAGAAACATAATCGTGAATGGACGGTTGGCTAACCTGCACTTTACAAGGAAAGTTTGCGCCCGGACAATTAGCATCATCGATACTACTGTTCACCCAATTGGCTTCGTTCTGGTAAGGAGCCAGGTTACTACTGGGGTTTACAGCCGGGCCAATGTATCGATAATAGTTACTCAGAACAGGTTTCACTGTTCTCGGCTGTACCATTACAAAAGCGCTGCCGATCACAAATACAGCAGCACAGAGGCCGATAAGATACTTTTTCATAGTTGTTTGGTTTAAATGTGAAAAAATGATGTAAAAACTTGTTGCCTTTTCAACAAATAGTGAAATTTTTTGCCTACTCTTTTACAGGTTTTCAGCTTACTCCCTGTGTGTGAAGAATGATTCGCTTCGAAGCTTTGGAGTGTAAAGTTCTAACAAGGGGGAAAGTGATAGTTATCCATTGGGTTATATCAATTGCTCAAGTGGAAATATTTTAACCCCCTTTTT
>JBHAFM010000022.1:0-7937 GCA_041856175.1 Sediminibacterium sp. | reverse complement strand
GAAATGCCTGTACATTGGTTGTTTACTTTTTTGTGCTGGTCTGTCTGCACAAAGCCTGCCTGCCGAATATCCTGCATTGGTCAAAACCGTCTCCCAAAAAGTTGTGGAATGGCGGCGGCATTTTCACCAGAATCCTGAGCTTTCTAACCGAGAGGTCAATACCGGGAATTATATAGCGGATTATCTGGTGTCACTTGGATTGGAAGTAAAAAACCATGTGGCGAAAACAGGCGTGGTGGCTGTATTGAAAGGCGGCAAGCCCGGCCCCGTGGTGGCATTGCGCGCAGATATTGATGCTTTACCTGTTACAGAAAGAACAGACATTCCCTTTGCCTCCAAGGTCAAAACAACGTTCAACGGGCAAACAGTTGGCGTGATGCACGCCTGCGGACATGATTCCCATATTGCTATTTTAATGGGTGTTGCCACTGTATTGAAACAAATGCAGAAAGATGTGCCCGGAACGGTCGTGTTTCTGTTTCAACCAGCAGAGGAAGGCCCTCCTGCGAATGAAGAAGGAGGAGCGCCGCTTATGATCAAGGAAGGGGCATTGGATAACCCAAAGGTAGACGCTGTATTCGGACTGCATATTGCAGCAGGCATACCTGTTGGTGAGATCCGTTATAAATCCGGTTCATTCATGGCTTCATCTGACTGGTTCACCATTAAAGTAAAGGGGAAAGGCGCTCATGGTTCTGCTCCATGGATGGGTGTGGATCCAATTGTTGCTTCGGCACAGATCATTGAAGGACTTCAGCATATTGTGAGCCGCCAGATGGAATTGACAAAAGCTCCTGTCGTGATAACTGTTGGTGCCATTCATTCAGGTGTGCGGAGCAATATCATTCCGGAAGAATGTGAAATGATTGGTACGATCCGCACGTTGGACAGTAAAATGCAAAAAGAAGTTCATGAGCGCATTAAAAATACAGCACAGTATATTGCTGCCAGCAGTGGCGCTGTAGCTGAAGTAAGCATTGA
This sequence comes from Sediminibacterium sp., assembly GCA_041856175.1. Lineage (GTDB taxonomy): Bacteria > Bacteroidota > Bacteroidia > Chitinophagales > Chitinophagaceae > Sediminibacterium. The sequence goes on along the minus strand of JBHAFM010000022.1, from coordinate 6,956 downwards.
TACCAAAACCCTGGTTACTTATAATGATCCCGCCCTGGTCAAAAAATCTTTAAGTTCATTAGTTGCCGCAGCAGGTGCTGCAAACGTTAAAGAAATAGATTGGGTAACCGGGTCCGAAGATTTCTCTTTCTATGGCGAAAAAGCGCCTGCTTTCTTTTTTGATCTTGGGGCGTTACCAAAAGGTAAAGATCCTAAAACGGCAGCTTCTCACCACACTCCTGACTTTTATATTGATGAAGGAGGATTTGACGTGGGCGTAAAAGCATTTTGCCAACTGGTATTTGATTATGCAAGAAATAAATAGCTTTATTTAATCTTTGCGCTATGAAAGTAGCTTTGTTAATAGTAGTTGCCGGCTCTATCGCCGTTACAGTCAATGCACAGCAAAGACTTACTCCTGAGCAGCTCTGGAAACTCGGAAGGGTATCCGGAATTGGTCTCACCAAGGATAAAAAAGCGGTGATCTATTCGGTTGGCACACCGGATATGGGTGAAAATAGAATCAAACGCAAAAACTTTGCACTGTCACTGACCGGCGGAGAAGTAATTGAGATAAGCAGGCCGGATAGCTTGCTTGTTAATGAAAAGATATCCCCCGATGGGAAGTATATCATCAGTTCAGTAAGTGTGAAGGTATATGAGGTAACAGGAGCTGATAAATACCCCGATCTGAAAAAATCAAACGCCTATATCTACACTTCTTTAAATTACCGGCATTGGGACGTATGGGCGGATGGGAAATTTGACCATGTATTTGTGGCGCCAATCGTTAATGGTAAGCCCGGCGACGCAAAAGACCTGATGCCCAACGAGCCATATGATTGCCCGCTAAAACCATCGGGTGGTGACGAGGATTATGTATGGAACCCCGATGGCAAGCATATCGTATATGTTACCAAGAAAAAAGCTGGTACTGGGTATGCAGTAAGTACAAATACAGACCTCTATGAATACAATGTGGATAGAGGGACTACGCGTAACCTGACAGCAGACAATAAAGGTTACGATGTAAACCCATCGTTCAATAGCAAAGGCGAGCTGGCCTGGCTGCAGATGAAACGTGACGGATATGAGTCTGACAAACAGGACATCGTTGTGTCGAACGGCATTACTCATCTGAATCTTACCAAACATCGCGATGACATTCATGTAGAAAGTTACAAATGGAGTGAAGACGGCAAATCGTTGTTTTTTATTGCGCCTTTGAATGGCACATTGCAATTGTTTAATGTAACATATCCGGGCATGACCAAAATGATGCCTGTAGTGAAACAGGTAACAAAGGGTGATTTTGATATCATTGCCATCATCGGACAGTCGGGCAATACCCTGGTTGTATCCAGGGCTGATATGAACCATGCTGCTGAATTATATACTGTTGATATCAACACCGGTACCCTGAAACAGTTAACGCATGTAAATGATGCTGCATACGCTGCCCTTGCAACCTGTAAAACAGAAAAAAGGTTTGTAACCACTACCGATCATCAACAGATGCTGGTATGGGTCATTCATCCACCCGGGTTTGATGCGACGAAAAAATATCCTGTACTGTTGTATTGCCAGGGTGGCCCCCAATCGCCCGTTACACAATTTTATTCATTCAGGTGGAATTTTCAGTTGATGGCATCACAGGGATATATTGTGGTAGCGCCATGCAGAAGGGGTATGCCCGGTTTTGGTACCCAATGGAATGAACAAGTGAGCAAGGACTGGGGCGGGCAGGTGATCAGGGATTACCTCAGCGCTATTGATGCAATTTCAGCAGAACCCTTTGTTGATCAAAGTAAAAGAGGTTGCGTAGGTGCCAGCTTTGGCGGATTTTCTGTGTTTGCCCTTGCGGCTGTGCATGAGGGGCGTTTTAAAACTTTTATTTCACACGATGGTGTTTTCGATTTCAGGAGTATGTATGGCACTACCGATGAAATGTTTTTTGAGAACTGGGAAAAAGGGGGCGCTTACTGGGATAAAAAGAATACTGTCGCACAACGCTCGTTCAGCCAGTCGCCCAGCAATTTTGTTGACAAGTGGAATACACCCATCATGATCGTTCAGGGTGGCAAGGACTACAGGGTCCCAATAGGACAAGGTCAGCAGGCGTTTCAGGCGGCCCAGCTCAGGGGCATCAAAAGCAAATTTTTATACTTACCGGATGAAAATCACTGGGTACTGAGTCCGCAAAATGCATTGGTCTGGCAGCGGGAATTTTATAAATGGCTGGATGAAACTTTATTGAAATAAGGCATAGCCATAAATTATCTCGCCCCAAATAGAAGACTGCCGATACGCACCATGGTACTCCCCTCTTCTATGGCGGTTTTATAATCGCTGCTCATGCCCATGCTGAGGACAGTCCATAGTTCACGGCTGCTGGAGGACGGATTGTTTTGGCAGAACAAAGTCTTTAATTTTTTAAATTCATTCCGGATTGTTTCCTGATGATCACTAAAACTGGCCATCCCCATTAAGCCGGTAATGTGAATGTTTTTCAATTCCTGTATCTCACCTGATGCGTATAATGTGTGTACTACTCCGCTCAGTTCCGCTTCATCCAGTCCAAATTTGGTTGCTTCCTGCGCCACATGCACCTGCAACAGGCAATCAATGACCCTCCCGTGCCTCGCAGCCTGTTTGTTGATCTCTTTTAATAACCGCAAACTATCCACCCCGTGGATCAAATGTACAAAGGGGGCAATGTATTTTACTTTATTGCTTTGCAGGTGACCAATGAAATGCCAGCGAATATCATTGGGCAGCAAAGCTTGTTTCTCAACGAGTTCCTGTACATAATTTTCGCCAAAATCCCTTTGCCCGAGTTCATACATTTCCCGGATATCCAGGACAGATTTGGTCTTACTTACTGCAACAAGTGTTACATGATGCTTTGTTAATTCCGAAATAACAGATTGGTACTGTTGCGCATTCACTGGCATAACCTGGCGTCTTTACTGCAAATGTAAACCCAATCTCTTTCTCCATGCAAGGTATTCCAGTACGAGCAGGTTGTTATAGGCGGGGCAATAATAATAGAACTTGCCGGCGCCGGTTTTTCCCATCCATTCTTTCAACGGATTGGGCAGCATGGCAGCAATATTGGCAATAAAGAAAGAGAAAGATTCATCTTCTATCAAGTCGTGTAGTGATGTTGTTTGATGTAAAATAATAGCGGGTGGTTCTGTGCCCCAGCGTAACAAGGCTGTGCTAAGCAACACTTTATCTAAAAAGCCACCTGGATATCCAATTGCCTTCTTAGCATCGGCAATTAATTGGGGTTTGTATTTCTCCAATATAGCTATTGGTTTCACAGACATTAACCGCGATAAATGGTAAAGAATAACCGGCATCCTGTTGTAATGAGGAGAAACATAGGTAGCAGCTGACAGGTATTTTCTTTCTTCCAGCATTTTTGCAATCAATGAAACACTGGCAGAATCTGCCGCTGTCCATTTGAGATGATACGCCTGAACCAGGTAGAGCACATTGGATAATACGCAGACATCGAAATCTACCGGCATTTTCTTCCCAAACCAGGTAGAATAAGCGCCGATGGTACGGTACTGCTTAAAAGTGTTCCTAATTTTTTTTGTACCGGTATTGGCAAAGGATTGCATGATGTTATGTGCCAGTACAACTGTTGAATCGGCAGCCTGTAAAGCAAGCAACAGGATGCTGGTATCATCCAGGTCATCGGGCAGGGCCTGGCCTTTATCGAACCTGTTCGTCCATCCTGCATTGGGAAAAATGACCGGGGTATCTGTTGGCCAGAAACTGAAAGTGGGGCGACCCTTCTGATTCCTAAATTTGTTGTATACCGGCAGTGTTCGTTCAACAATACTATTGGCAAGCTGTTGTTGTAATGGTGTAAGATACGGTTTGATATCCCGCAGCGTAAACCCGATCAATCCTGTAAAAAAAGCATTGACGTCTGCTTTTTGCCTGTTTTTATTCAACGCGTACCTGCGATAAGAAGGGAATGATCCTTTTGGAAAAACACCATCATGTTTTACCTGCAACTGGTCTATGCGCTGCAGCAGGTGATACATCAACAGGGTATCATTTGCCTTTCCTTCAACGGAAGGCAGTGTTATAACAGCATAACAAAACAACCCTTTTGTCAACCACCTGTACATAACACAATAATAGGAAAAGATGAGGAGAGCCGCTTATTTCAAAATACTCCTGCTGATCACGATCCGCTGCACTTCGCTTGTTCCCTCATAGATCTGGGTAATTTTAGCGTCACGCATGAGGCGTTCTACGTGGTATTCTTTTACGAAACCATAACCACCGTGTATCTGTACGGCTTCGGTGGTTGTCCACATGGCTGTTTCACTGGCATATACTTTAGCCATGGAGGAGCTCAAACTATAATCAAGGTTACTGTCTTTTTCCCATGCGGCTTTCAAACATAATAACCTGGCGGCTTCAATACGTGTAGCCATATCGGCGAGTTTGAACTGGATGGCCTGGTGGTGCATGATTTCCCTGCCAAAAGCCTTTCGTTGCTTACTATATGCCAGTGCAAGCTCATAAGCGCCACTGGCAATACCCAACGCCTGTGATGCAATACCGATGCGTCCTCCGGCCAATGTTTTCATGGCGAACGTAAAACCAAAACCATCGGCGCCAATACGGTTTTCTTTTGGCACTTTAACATCTGTCAGAAGAATGGTATGTGTATCACTTCCGCGTATGCCTAATTTATTTTCTTTTGCAGCAACTGTTACGCCAGGCCAGTTCTTCTCTACAATAAAAGTATTGATGCCTTTGCTTCCTTTGGAAGCATCTGTTTGCGCCATGACCAGGTAAACCGAAGCAGAGGAACCATTGGTTATCCAGTTCTTGGTGCCACTCAATAAATAATGATCGCCCTTGTCTTCCGCTGTGGTATGCTGGCTTGTGGCGTCACTGCCGGCTTCCGGTTCACTTAATAAAAAAGCGCCGATATACAGTTCGCCGTCTTTACGCCCCTGCGCCAAAGGTGTCAGGTATTTTTGCTTTTGTTCTTCTGTACCAAAAGCTTCCAATCCCCAGCAAACCAGGCTGTTATTAACACTCATACAAACACTGGTACTGGCATCCACCTTACTTAGTTCTTCCATTGCCAGGACATAGCTTACAGTGTCCATTCCGGCGCCTCCATATGTTGGGTCTGTCATCATACCCATGAATCCGAGCTCGGCCAGCTTCATTACCTGCTCGCGTGGAAACTGTTGTTTTTCATCCCTTTCAATTACCCCCGGTAAACATTCCTGCCGCGCAAAATCGCGCGCCGCTTTCTGAATCATCAAATGTTCTTCGCTTAGTTGAAATTGCATATGGCCGCTTAGTTTTTGCCTCAAAAATAAGGATTGTTCCTTATCAACCTAACAAATGTTAGTTGCATAGCTAACTATTTTCCCCGCCTCACATGTACTTCTTCTGCAGGTTCCACAAGATGCTCCGTTCAAGATCATTGATTGGTCTTGCAGTAGTGTCCTGCAGAAAATGTCTTTTGAAAGCCTTGATAGCTGCTGAACTATCTGTTACATCATAACCGATGATGCGCAGGGCCTGGATAGCATTGAAACCGGAAGGTATAGTGTCCCGCACTTCATCAAACCATAACCCGAATCCTTTTTCGGCCAGTTTTTTCCAGGGGAACCGGTAATTGGGGTCATTTTTCCGGGTTGGGGCAATATCACCATGCCCAATGAAATTGGCAGCAGGAATATTGTATTCTTTTTTCAATCGCGCTAATAAACTCAAGAGGCTGTTGAGCTGCAGACTGTCAAACGGCTGAAATCCGTTATTATCAAGTTCAATGCCCACAGATGCAGAATTAATATCGGTAAGGTTGCCCCACCGGCTGATGCCTGCATGCCAGGATCGCAGGTAATCGTTCAGCATGTGGTGTATTGTTCCGTCTTTACAGATCACATAATGGGCGCTAACGGCTGTTCTGCTAAGGGTAAATGTCTGCAGTGTCTGATCACAGGAATTTTGGGCGGTATGATGGATGATGACAAAACCCGGTTTACGCATGTTGAAGTTTGTGGTACCCACCCAATAAGCGGGCAGCTTAACTGAGTCGGTGTAATGGGTTTCAACAGGTGTCTCGCGCAGTTTTCCGGCAAAATTCTTCGCTTGTTTTTTATAGGATTGGTTAGCAGCAGCATAAGGGTTGCGGGAACAGGCGACCATACATACAACGATCAAAATTGAAGCTGTTGCATAAACTGTATATTTCATAAACTGAATATTGGTGAACAATCAGGTTGAAAATTACTGAAGATCCATGGAACAGCCATGTACATACTATCCATCACTTATCTTTGAAACAAAAGCAATACTATGTCATTACATCTTGGCAAAGTTACATTTGGTGATCCGGCTAACAGGGGAAATGTGCTCTCCCGCGAACAGGCCATGGAACTGTTCCACGGCTGGGTGCTGAATCCCAAATTACAATTACACATGCAACAAGTGGGTCAGCTGATGAGATGCTGGGCCGCAGAAAAAGAATTACTGGATGAGCCGGGTCAATGGCGATGGGAACTGGCAGGATTATTGCACGATGCAGATTGGGATCAGTGGCCCGACCAGCATTGTAAAAAGATCATTGAAGAACTGGAAAACCGGAAGATTGACCCGGAGATCATACATGCCATTGCATCACACGGCCATACACATTTTGGCGTTGAGCCGGTAACGCGGATGGATCAGATGCTCTATGCATTTGATGAACTATCGGGATTGGTACACGCTTATTCATTGATGCGCCCGGGTGGCTATGAAGGCATGGACGTAAAGGGTGTAAAGAAACGGCTGAAAGAGAAGTCCTTTGCTGCCAATGTTTCAAGAGATGATATTGCTGATGCTTGCGAACGGGCAGGTATTCAGTTGGATGAGCTGGTTGCATTCATCATTCCAAGGCAGGCGGCTGTTACAGTTGAGACAAAGTAAATATTGTGTGT
>JBHAFM010000021.1:0-7152 GCA_041856175.1 Sediminibacterium sp. | reverse complement strand
TATCTTCTCTCATAAGTACAATAATATTTCCACTCACCTCCTCATCGCCAGCCTGTTTTACCTGAAAAGCTACATCAAAGTGAGTCAAAAATGGCTGCTGGTGAATACCATTTTGATTGCTTACCTGTTCTTAGTCTGCGCTTCCTATACCCGTGCGGGCATGTTGGGCTTTGTATTGGCGCTGGGCATGTTCGTTTATTTTACCATAGATGCCGAAACGCGGAAGCTGTACTGGTCAAAGCTCAAATACCTGCCATTGGTGCTGTTGGTGGCCCTGCCTTTTTACTTAGGCACCCACCTGGAAGAGAATTTCCAGGGACGCAAGCTGAGCTTAGACCAGCTCAAAGACAATGCTGTAACCATTTTTTATTCGAGCGATAAAGATGAATCGCTGAATGATAATAAAATATGGCGCATGGTGTGGTGGGGAAAGATCATCGGCTACACTTTCGGGGGCGACTATTTCTGGTTTGGAAAAGGGCTGGGCATTAACCTGGCAACAGATGCCGATATTGTTACTTCTTATGTGGAGCTACGGTCGCCGCACAATTTTTACCTGACCGTACTGGGTCGTTTCGGCGTGCCCATATTCTTAGTGTGGCTTTACTGGAATTACCTGCAATTCAGGCAGGCGAAGCGGTTCAAACGCGATTCCTTTGCCTTTTTACTCATGATCATCAGCTTTATGTTCCTGTTCAATGCGGCGCTGGATGTGTACTTAGAAGGGCCGATGGCCGCCTTCCCGTTCTGGACCTTCATTGGTTTGGGGTATGCAGAGGAAGCCTTTAGAAATCCATTAAAAGACACTACCGCCTGATGCGAAAGATACAGTTACCCAGCCTGCGCTACCTGTCTAACTTAGCCGCTACTTTTTTGTCGCAGTCCATCAGCGCCCTTTCCATCCTGTTACTAACGCCGGTGCTGGTAAAACAGATGGGGGCCGAACAATTTGGCCTGTATGGTGTATTTCTCAATATCATCATCCTGTCCTCCATCTTAGACTTTGGCCTGAACATTGGCCTGCTGCGGCGTCTGATTCACAACAAAAGCGAATCGCTCGCCCTCATCAACACCCTGTTTTTTTTCTTTCTTTTTTTATTCGTGAGCAGCGTACCTGTTTTTTTCTATCTCTTCTACCTTGGGATACTGAAAACAGGGAATGATTTTCTCAGCCACGCTTTTTTTACGGGACTGCTGGTAGCGCAGAATATTATTGCCCTGCTCTTTGATGTGCTCATTCAAACGGCGAACAAGATCTTTGTGGGCAAACTGATCAGGATAAGCAAACTGGCGATAGAGTTTGTTGCCCTTTATTTTTTCTGCCGCCTGGGTTCTGTTACGCTGCTGCTGGCAGTGAGTGCAGTGGTAAATTTCCTTTATATTGGCGCTTTGTTCTATTATTCAAAGCGGGAAGTGGATTACCGGCTGTCAATTGCTTATTTCAACCTGCAGACACTGGGCAGCCATATCCGGTATAGTTTTTGGTATTTCCAGACAACGGTTGCCACGGTATTGGTGTTCAATGCACAGGTGCTGATGATCAATGCCCTGCTGGGTACCACCAGCGTGGCAAGGTATTTACTGGTTACCCGGTTTTTTGATGTGATCAGGATTGGGCTTACCAATTTTACACAGGTGCTGTTTCCCCAGGTGGTGCACATAGAAGCAGCAGCGAAATGGGTAGAGATAAAGCGGTTGTTCTTTAAAGTGCTGTTATGGGTGGCCGTTTTATCGGTGCTGGTATTCTTAGTGATGATGACAGCAGGGGAGCGGGTCTTCATGTACTGGAGTAAATATACTGATAGGGAGATATTGCAATTGTACCGTTTCTTTGCAGTGTTCATTATGCTGATCGTGATAGATAATGTATCGGTGGTATTCCTGTCAGCGCTCAAACTGAACAAACTGCCCACCATCCTGTCCATTTGCCAGGGTGTACTGGGCCTGGGCCTGGGTTACCTGCTGTTAAAGCAGTATGGGGTGATAGGGGTTGTATATGCCTCGGTGATTTCGTTTATTTGTACTAATATGCTCTTTAATACGTTGTACCTTGTACGCAATATCCGCCACAAGCTGTTGCAGTTTGGGTTCGAATAAATAGTAATGCTAGTGAGAAAAACCAACATACACGATTCAAAGTTTAGCCTGTTTGGTATCCGTTACAGCGCTGTTGATTATGAGCTGGCTACCAGCCTGATCATGGAAAAGGCCCAAAACAGGCAATCCTACGGGGTATCGGCATTGGCGGTGCATGGGCTGATAGAAGGGCACAGGAACGACCACCTGGGTCATAAGATCAACCAGATAGATTTAGTGGTACCCGATGGACAGCCGGTGCGCTGGGCGCTGAACAGCTTCTATAAATTAGACATGAAGGAAAGGGTCTATGGCCCTGACCTGACCATAGAAGTACTTAAAAAAGCGAATGAGCTGGCATTGGGCGTTTTTCTCTACGGCAGTACAGAAAAAACACTGACGGCACTAGCACGCAATATTGCCACGCGGTTTCCACAGGTGCGGATTGCAGGTATGCATACCGACCGGTTCCGGGAAGCCACCCCACAGGAAGACAGCCATGATATTGAAAAGATAAACGCATCGGGTGCACATATTGTGTTGGTGGGAAGGGGGTGCCCCAGACAGGAAGTTTGGGTAAGTGACCACTTAGGTAAAGTGAATGCGGTGATGCTGGCCGTTGGCGCTGCCTTTGATTTTCATGCAGGCCTGATGAAACAGGCGCCCAAATGGATGCAGAATGCGGGCCTGGAATGGCTGTTCAGGCTGGCCCTGGAACCCCGCAGGCTTTGGAAGCGGTACGCAGTTACCAACAGCTACTTTATATTTTTGTTTATAAAAAGGAAACTATGGAAATAGTGCAGATAAACAGGGTATAACTGTTTAAATAACAATTGGATACAGTTTGTGACTTATCTTGCATGTATAAAATCACACATACGACAACCCCTGTTGCAGTGATGATTGTTGACTAATCCAGTTGAATATGTTTAAAAGTAACCAGATCAATTATATCCTGAGGCTTGGGCTTGATATGGCGGTATTATTGATTTGTTTTGCCCTGGCCTGCTTTATCATCAACCAGTCTTTAGCGGGGCTTTTTAAACCGCCCTTAGTCGTGATCCTTTGTACCAGCATCATGATATGGTACTCGGGCGCCCGGGTGTTTCTTTTATATGGCGAGATCACTTTGTTCTCCTATTCGCAGGAAATGACGGTTTTTATACGGCAGTTACTCCTGCACCTGCTGGTACTGATCTTCATCTTCTTCCTTTTTTTCCAGGAATTTTACCAATACCGTAGCCTGGTATTAGTGTACCACGGGCTGCTTTTTGTTACCATACCGGTTGAAAAATTTGTCTTCAGGGTAATCATCGCTTCCATCAGGAGGCAATACCGCTATGAGAAGCGCATACTGATTGTGGGAACCGGCCGCTTAGGCGCCAATTTCTACCAGTCGCGCATCATCAACAACGACCAGAAATTCAACCTGGTGGGGGTGGTGGACGATGAAGTGCAGTACCCTTTCAAAGAAAAATACCTTGGCCGGATTGCGGAACTGGATGGTGTGTTACACAATGTGGCAGTAGATGAAGTGTTTATTGCCCTGCCCAGTGATGAGACGGAAAAATTGGATTATGTGATCGATGTCTGTGAAAAGCAATCCAAAAGGGTTAGCCTGATCTCTGACTTCAACCGGTTTGGATCGGGCGCACTGCGGGTAACGAACTATGCAGGCTTCCCGGTAGTTGGCATTCGTTATTTTCCCTTAGATGACCTGGAGAACCGTTTTTTCAAAAGATTATTCGACTTTGTTTTCTCTGCCTGCTTTTTGCTGTTCGTTTACAGCTGGCTGTTCCCCATCATCGCCATCGCCATCAAATTAGATTCAAGGGGGCCCATACTTTTCAAACAGGAACGCTGGGGCATCAACAATAAAAAGATCGTCTGCTATAAGTTCAGGACCATGTACGTGCATGCACAGCACGAGGAAAAACTGAATGGCTTTAAACAGGCACAACGGAATGATAAGCGCGTAACCCGCATTGGTAAATTCCTGCGCAAGACCAGTCTCGATGAAATTCCCCAGTTTGTGAATGTGTTCTTCGGCACGATGTCTGTAGTAGGGCCGCGGCCTCACCCCATTCCTTTATCGCTCGAATCGAAAGACCTGATACAGGATTATATGCTGCGGCACTTAGTGAAACCGGGTATTACCGGCTGGGCACAGGTTAACGGCAGCAGGGGCGAAACCAACCTGGAACAAATGCGGCAGCGTGTGAGCTTCGATATCTGGTATATTGAACACTGGAGTTTCTGGTTAGACTACCAGATCATCTTTCAGACTTTGGTGAATATGATTAAGGGGGATGAGAAAGCGTATTGAGATGTAAACTTATTACTATATGTTTTTGAAAAAGGGGATGCTTATTTTAATGCTGGGTTGTTGTGGGGTGTGGGGATTTTCACAGGCTGTTTTTGAGCGGCATACGAATGAAGTGTATGCGTTTCTATCGCGCATGGCGCAGAAAGGTGTGCTGGATTGGGATGACCTGGTTAGTCCTGTTACCAAACTGCAGATCAAAGCCGGGCTGGATTCTGTTCAGGCACATGAAGCTGCACTGTCAACGGTTGAAAAAAAGGAGCTGGCTTTTTACCAGCGCGAATTTACACAAGGCGCTCGCCACAGGATATTATCGGCCCGGGGCGGTGGGTTCAGTATGGATGCCGATCCGGTGATTACCGCATCTTATACGGGGGGTACTGGCACAGACATCAAACATTCCAGCTCCGGTATCAATTTCTGGGGTAAGGCTAAGGACCACTGGGCCTTCCAGTTTTCTTTCCAGGACGTGAATGAGAAAGGAAAGGGATTGGATTCGTTCAGGAATGGCTTCCTGGCGGGCTCGGCCACGGGAACAGTGATCTACAAAGATCCCCAGAAACCCAATGCCATCAATTTCACAGAGATACGTACCAGCATCAGTTATGCATTCAAACACGGCTTAGTCAGCGTGGGGCAGGATTACCTTACCTGGGGCCGTGGGGAGAATGGCAAAATCGTACTGTCCGATAAAGCGCCGGTGTACCCTTATATCCGCTTCGATTACCAGCCCCTGTCCTGGCTGCGCTTTCATTATGCGCACGCCTGGCTGCAATCGGGACTGATCGATTCCAACCGGTCTTACATTATACCAGGTGGAATTTTCAGCGGGGTAAGGGAAGTGGATATCAGTAAATACATGGCTATGCACAGCGTGGAGTTTTTGCTGAAAAAAGGCCTCAAACTAAGTGTAGGGGAATCTGTGATCTACAACGATAACCTGAAGATCGGCTACCTTATCCCTATCATGTTCTTCAAAGCATTTGACAATTACGACAACAGGGGTGTGATACAAAAAGGCGCCAACGGGCAGTTCTTTGCCCAGGTAGACTCCCGCAACCAGTTGCGCAATACACACCTGTACGCAACCCTGTTCATAGACGAGATACGCGCTTCTGCCATTTTTGATAAAAAACAAGCCCGCAACCAGTTAGGCTATACCGTTGGCGCTGCCCTTACGGATATCGGGATACCTTATGTAACAGCGGGTATCGAATACACCCGGGTCAGGGCATTTGTGTACCGGAATTTCCTGCCCGCACAGAACTACACCAGCAGCGATTACGTTCTGGGCGACTGGATAGGCGCCAATGCAGACCGGTTGCTTTGTTATTTAAAATACACACCGGTTGCCCGGTTGAAACTGCTGGCACGTTACCAGTATGTACGTAAAGGCAGTGAAGGAACGATCTGGCAGCAGTATTACCAGCAACCGGAACCCGATTTCCTGTTCGGCATGCAGACAAAACAAAAAGAAGCTTATTTCAGCGCTTCCTACGAATGGATCAACAGGCTTTATTTGAATGCAGCGGTAATCAAAAGATCGGGCGGCAATAATTTCTTTTCTTTGGGGATGACTTACGGATTGTAAAACTTACTTATGCGGCTTCAGCACCTGGTTATTGTTACCTGGAACGGGGAAGAACCTCCTTTTAACTGCGTAGGCTTTGATGCACCACCTGCGTTCGACACTTTGTTGTTTAACTATTCGGGAAATAACAACAAACCTGCTGCCGATCAGTTTCAGCCAACCTACCTGTTATCGAAAAAAACAGAGAACAAGGGACAGGTATTCCTGGAACTCTACCAATACCTTCAGCAACACCAGTTGAACCACTATGAATACATTGGCATCATTGACGATGATATTTGCTTCAGGATTGCCGACATCAATTATATGCTGACGATTGCCGCTGTTCACCAGCTGGATATCTTTCAGCCTTCTGTTTCGCAGGACAGTTATTTCAGTCACCGGAAATTTGTGAACGCACCGGGTTATGTCATTACCTATACCGACTGGATTGAGATCATGGCGCCATTTTACCGGAAAAGTCTATTCGATGCCTGCCACCCTTACTTTCCCGAAACCATATCGGGACAAGGCATTGATTGTTACCTGATGCCCTGTATACAGCGGCTGCAAAATAAAACGCGAACTGCCATCATACACGCCGCCATCATCAGGCATGCAAGACCGATACGTACGCACTTACGCACTTATTCCAACGGACGTACCGGCGACCAGGAAATAGAACACATGCGCCAGGTAAGCATTGAACTGGTCAACAAGAGCAATCCGCAACTATTTGATCATAAGTTTAGAAGACAAATACTGGAACAGGGCCCCCTGTTCGTCAGGAAAATGGAAAAGAGCTGTCTGAAGATGAACAGATTGCTGCACAATTACTGGCTTTTTTTAAAGAACCTTGCCAACAGGTAACCCCCCAACCCCCTACCTTTGCGTTCGTAATAACTATGACGATACGCATCATCAACCAATCGAACAATCCCTTACCCCATTATGCCACTGCAGGTTCTTCCGGCATGGATATCAGGGCTTTTCTGCCACAGCCGGTTACCTTAGCGCCCATGGAACGGGCGCTGATACCAACCGGGCTGTTCATTGAACTTCCCGAAAACCATGAAGCCCAGGTGCGGCCACGCAGCGGTCTTGCCATTAAACAGGGCCTCACCTGTCTCAACACACCCGGCACGATTGATGCAGATTACCGTGGCGAGATCAAAGTGATCCT
>JBHAFM010000020.1:0-27562 GCA_041856175.1 Sediminibacterium sp. | reverse complement strand
TGATATACCCGCCAGGGCCACTCATTTTCAATGCTTTTTACAAGACACCTTTTGACGGGGTGAAAGTGGTACTGCTGGGACAGGATCCTTACCACGGCGCCGGGCAGGCGCATGGGCTGAGTTTTTCAGTACCCGATGGCGTTAAGCCCCCGCCTTCATTGATCAATATTTACAAGGAATTACAACAGGATACCGGCTTGTCTATGCCAACAACCGGCAACCTGACAAAATGGGCCGAACAGGGCGTGTTATTACTCAATGCTGTATTAACGGTAAGGGCCAATGAACCTGCCAGCCATGCTAAAATCGGGTGGATGGATTTTACTGATGCAGTGATTCGCAAAATATCCAACGAAAAAAAAGGCGTTATTTTTTTATTGTGGGGAAGGTTCGCACAAGAAAAACAAATACTAATCGATGAAACCAGGCACCACGTGCTGAAGGCCGCCCACCCATCTCCTTTCAGCGCCGATAAAGGATTTTTCGGGTGCAGGCATTTCACCCGCACCAATGAACTGCTGGTAAAACAGGGACTTGCCCCTATCGACTGGAACCCCAATCATTGAGACTACATTTCAATACAACTGTTCATGAATAATCATCTTTCCAAAACGCCCGTTATCATCATGAAAGAAATATTCGCGCGGATATGGGCGCTCTGGGCATTGATCACATTCATTATCACAATGCTTGTTGCCATTGTATTCTATATACCCTGCTTTTTCTTACAAGATCCTGTTAAAGCAAAATGGCACCGGCATGTTTCGAGGGTATGGATGCTGTTGTATTTACACCTGATTGGTTGCCCTTTAACCGTGAAAGGCGCCGCTCATTTTCAACCAGGTGTTAATTATGTAGTAGTATGCAACCACAACAGCTTAATGGATGTGCCTGTAAGCACTCCTTTTATGCCCAGGGCGAATAAGACCATTGCCAAAAAGAGTTTTGCCAAAGTACCCATCTTTGGTTACATCTATACCTTTGGCAGTGTACTGGTTGATCGCAACAGCGATGAGAGCCGGAGGAAGAGCCTCGAAGAAATGAAACGCGTACTTCGCATTGGCTTAGACATGGTTATTTATCCGGAAGGAACTAGAAACAAAACCAATGACCCATTAAAAAGTTTTTATGACGGCGCTTTCCGCCTGGCAACAGATACCGGCAAACCCATCATGCCTACCATTCTTCTGCATACTAAAAAAGTATTACCAGCTGACAAACGATTCTATCTTTTGCCACACAGGCTGGAAATGCATTTCTTACCGCCCGTTGAATCGGTTAACATAACTGCCAAGACATTGAAAGAAAAAGTGTTTCAGCAAATGTGGGATTACTATGCTGCACAAAACACTAAATAACCGGGTAAGCTCATCACTAATAACATTAATAACTGGAGAAAGTCCTGCTCCTGTTAATCCGCAGATCACGAAGAATGCCCGATTTAGGGTTAAGGGTGATATTGAATGAGCGGTACAGGCCTATTGGTGTTATATTGATTGACATTTGCCAGCAGTGCATTTCGCGGCTGATGAACATGCTCAGTTGCTGCAATCCGCCATGCGATATATCATAATAACCAGTACCACCTAATTTCCATTTATCAGTCAGGCTGAAGTCGCCATTGAAGTTCACGCTTGAATAAGTGGCTGTCTGAAACCCGCTGTAATCCGGTTTGATAGACCTGGTGAAATTAAAGGAATAAGAAAGCGACAATGTCCAGGGAATATCGAAGTCTGTGAACTCGGCCGGGTTGGCCCTTGCAAACTGCAGTTGCCTTTGCTGTTCATCGGGCGTCATGAACGGATCAATCGGTATGTTTTTGTCTTTCTCTTTAACGTCTTTACCATCTTTTGTCTTGCTTTGGAAAGAGGTGGAAATAGCGAGGTTACCCGAAGTGATCCTGCCGAATTTTAAACGTGCCGGATCCAATATGATCCTGTTTACCCTGTAACCCCGCTTATCTACATCATACGGATCCATATTGGCACCCGCCGTAATATTGATCTTGTCAAACAGGGTGCTGCGTGCATAGAAGGTAAAATTTCCCAATGCAAAACTATCCGCCATCAGGTTATAGGAAGAGTTAAATCCAAAGCCCTCCAGCAGTTTAATTTTTTTAGTGGCTTTACCGGTCGTATCACTCTTATCCTTCACTTTCATTTCCAGGAAATTGTCCACACCAAATGATATGCCGCCGAAAGCGCCTTCAGAGAAGGCTCCAATAATACCGCCGTCGAATTGCGAAAACCGGACAACATGACGGCTGCTATCCACCTGGGTATTATAAAAGTATTTGGCTGCCATATCCGGTTTATAGTTCAAAGAAATGGTTGGTCTTATCTCATGCCTGATGCCTTTGATATTACTCGATGGCCCGAATTTATATGTACCAAAAATACGCGTGCTGGCGCTGATGCCAAAGCTCATCTGACGGGCCGTATAGAATCCTTTCTGGATGGTTGTATCAACCTTATTTTTCGCACTATCCCAGTTGCGGAAAATACGCTGTCCATACCAGCGTTCTTCATAAGAGATACTGGGGCTCAGCGTAACCGGCCCTAATGAAGGTAATGATAAAGTAATGGGCAGGTTATGCTGTGCGCCCCATTGTAAAGTATCCAGCATACGGCGGAAATTAAAAGCGGTATCATAGAAAGACAGCTGGTTCTGGAAGTTGCCGCTGTACCCGATACCGATCTTTTCATACCATTTGCCGGAACCTACTTTGTCTTTCTGCTGGAAAGGATAAAACGTTACCACGTTAAAATTAGCCGTAGGCAGGTTCATATTTACCAGGCGAAGATTACTATTCTGGCTATGGTTGGCGTTGAGAGACAGGTTGTATTTGCCAGCCCAGTCCTTGCTATAATTGATCGAAGAAGCCAGCTGGTTCTGGTAGTTCTGGTAGGGATTGTTTAAAAGAGACTGATTGAATTTGGTGCTGCCAAAATTAACACTGGCGCCAAAACTGGTACCCGGTCTTGCCCGGTTGTCCCTGCTGTGGGTCCAGTTGATCATAAATGAATGGGAATTGGTGAATTCTTCTTTGGAAGTGCCGTAACGGTTCAAAATTTTTGTATTCTGGAAAGTCAGGTTCACATTTCCGGTGTAATGATACCGTTTGATGTATTTGGAATTGAGGTTGAGGTTCCATCCGCCATAAGAATAAAGGTTGGTCCTGGTGGTAAGGTCTACATAATCGTTGATCACTTTGTAATAACCAAGGCCTTCCAACCCAAGTCCAAAATCCTCACTGGCCGTAAAAGCCGGGGTGAGTATACCCGAGTGGCGGCCACGGTACAGCGGGAAAATCCCGAAAGGAATAAAAATAGGTTTAATAGGCACTCCTTCGATCTCAGGGTAGATAGGGCCCGATACCCCCAGCTTATCATTAATGATCTTCATTTTGCCGGTACGGAATGCAAAGTGAGGGGTATCTATATTACAGGTAGTGATGCGGGCACGCCAGGCAAAAGCTTCATCTGCACTGATCTTTTTCATCACTTTGGCATTGACAAACATTTCCCCTTGTTGCAAATAAGTGTTTTTTGTTTGCCCCTTTCCCGTTTTCAGGTTAAACAGAATAGAATCACTCACTGTTTTCATGTCGTCCTGCACAAAATGGGGCTTGCTTAACGGGTTACCCGTACTGTCTAACGAACCATATGCTTTCACCGTCTGGGATTGCTGATCAAGCCCGATAATAGACGCTTCGAGTTGCAGGTTCTTATAGTCTGTTTTGGCTTTCCCGTATAAAATAAATTCGCGGGTATCTACGATCAACACGCCTGAATCCTCGGCCGTATATTTAATGGGTGCATCAATGGAGTCTTTCGATATCCGAACAGAATCTACCTGCAACACAGTATCCCGGCCCTGTTTCGTTACGGCAGTGTCATTTTTTAGCAATTTTTTTTTAGTGGCGGATAAGGAATCCTTTGCAGGTTTTGCAGGAATTGTATCTGTAAACGATATTTTCGGAGAAAAAAACACGCTAAAATGACCATTAATGGCTTGCGCGCGAAATGTTAATATGAGTAAATATCCGACTGCTACAATAGGCAGCATGGTTTTTACGTTAATTTTACAGAGTTTGCGCATAGTCACGGGGCAAAAATAGTGTCTTAGTGGTGTAAATAGCGTTCTAAAAGAAATCCTTTAACGAATTGATATGATGCGGAGTAAATATGCTGCTTTTATTTTGTTAAGCTTTGGCGCCCTGGTTTTATCGTCTTTCTCACTTAAAAACGGCAAACCTTACCAAAAACAAGTATTGAAAAGGATTGTCATTGATCCTGGTCATGGCGGACATGATAATGGAGCCCGGGGTCGTTATTCCAATGAAAAAGACATTGCGCTGGCCGTGTCGTTAAAATTAGAACAAGTATTACATGAAGAAATGCCCGATGTGGAAATAGTGCTTACCCGTAAGTCTGATGTCTACCACTCTGTGGTTACCAAAGCCAATATTGCCAACCAGGCACGTGGGGATCTTTTTGTATGCATCCACGTTAATTCGGCCGATCCCATCCGGCATAAAGAATTTGTTGGCTACCGCACTGAGACTTATTACAAAGGCAAAGGCAAGAAAAGGAAAAAAGTAACCCATAAAGTGCCCGAATACCGTGTATGGCACACCCCCAACCCTGCCAAAGGAACAGAAACTTATATTTATGGCGTTGATAAAACAAAACAACGTATGGAAGCCGCCAGTGAAGGCATCGATGAGTACATGGATAGTGTCTCTGCCCGTGAGATCAAGGCATTGGAGCAGGAAGATTCAAATGACCCCACCAAGCGCATGCTGGCAGCAGTAGTAACACAACAATATTTTCAGCGCAGTGCAAAGCTTGCCCTTACCATTGAAGATGAATTCCAGCGTATTGGCCGCACCAGCAGACAGGCGCAGCAGCGCCGCAAAGGCATTTGGGTACTGCAGGCAGTTTCCATGCCGGCTGTCCTGGTAGAAACAGGATTCATTTCCAATCCGGAAGAAGAAGATTACCTGAACAGTGCCGACGGACAGAAAGAAATTGCTGAAGCTGTTACCCGGGCGCTCAAAATATATAAAAGTTCTTTGGAAAAGCAACTGGGGAATACCGGCACTACTATTATACAGAAATAGCAGGCATACGATTCATCAGAAGAAACCTTAGTTTTGTACCCTATGAAGATATCGAATGAAACCAAGGTGGGCGCACTTACGGCCATCGCTATCACCTTACTGATACTGGGTTTTAATTTCTTGAAGGGGAAAACATTATTTAAGACAGGCAACATCATTTATGCAAAGTATACCGATACCAAGGGCATCATGGTATCCAACCCTGTTTTTATCAACGGCTACCAGGTAGGATCGGTTTATGATATAGAAAATTCCGACAGAAACCTCTCCTCTATCATTGTCGCAATCAAGTTAAAGGATAGCTATAATATCCCGGCCAATTCAGTGGCCAGTATCAAGGATAATCCGCTTGGTACGGAAAGCATCAACATTAAATTAGGCGACGCCAAAACATACCTTACATCGGGCGACACCGTACTCACCGCTTCATCAGCCGGGCTGTTGGGAGATGTGCTGAATAAACTCGGACCTGTAGGTGACCAGATCAAAACCACCGTACACTCGCTTGACAGCGTTTTAAAAAACATCAACGCTATTTTCGATCCGGCTACCAAGAATAACCTTCAGGAAGTGATTGCCAATATCAATAAAACAACGGCCAGCTTAGTGGTATCATCGGCATCCATTCAATCCATGCTGCATGAACAGACCGGATCAATTGCCGCATCGATGGATAATGTCAACAGCTTCACTAAAAATCTTGCTGCCAATAATGACAGGGTCACCAAAATGCTGGGTAATGTAGAGCAGACAACCGAGAGCCTTTCCAGGGCAGACATTAATGGAACCGTTGCAAAATTAAAAACAGCCATAGAAACACTGAACAGCATCCTCGCAAAAGCAGGATCAACAGAAGGTTCCCTGGGTAAACTGATGAATGATAAAACGCTCTATGATAACCTGACCAATACCATCAGAAGCGCCAATATCCTGATGGATGACCTCAGGGTGAATCCCAAACGTTATGTAAACATTTCCGTATTTGGAAGAAAGGATAAGAACGGGCCATTAATGATGCCATTAAACGATTCTACCAGGCCTAAACAATGATGCAGGCAAAACATATCGTTCACGTATTATCATTACTCTTGTTGGCCCAATACGGACTGGCGCAACGGATTCCGGAGGATACGTCAAAATCATCCACAGGAACCCTGATGCAGATCATTTCTGCCGACCGGTATAATTTCCAGAAAAAAGATTCGGTTAACCAGTTTGCTTCCTTAGCAGGGCATGTACAGGTGAGGCAGCACAAGACCCTGTTCTTCGCAGACAGCGCCGTGGTGAACTCTGTACTCAATACCATGGAGGCTTTTGGAAATATACACATCAATGATGCCGACAGCGTGCATACCTATGCCCAATACATGAAGTACCTGGGTAAGGAAAGAAAAGCCTTTCTGCAAAAGAAAGTGAGGCTCACAGATGGCAAAGGCACTTTAACAACTGATGAACTGGAGTATGATGCATCGCTGAAAATAGGCACTTACCTCAAAGGTGGCAAGCTGGTGAACAAGAAAACAGTGTTGACAAGTACCGAAGGTTATTATTACGGCGATACAAGGGATGCCATTTTTAAACAGCATGTGATATTGATCGATCCGGAATACAAAATCTATACAGATACGCTGCAGTATAATACCAATAGCGAAATTGCAACGGTGAGCAGCCCGTCTACCGTTTACAATGCCAAACGCATCATCAAAACAAGAGATGGTTTTTTTGACAGGAAGAACAAAAAGGTCATGCTTTACCAGCGTTCCTTTATAGACGACAGTACTTATACACTAACTGCCGATGACATGGCGTTCGACGATTCAACCGGCATGGGTGAGTTGAGAGGGAACGCCGTATACAGGGGCAAGGATTCTGCCGAAGGAGCCGATATGATCGCTAATAATATCAAGATCAATAAAAAGAAAAACTCACTGCTTGCTACCGAGAAACCCATCCTGCTGCTCAAACAGGGCCGGGATTCAATTTTTGTAACGGCAGAGCTGTTGTACAGCGCCCGTCTTTCTGATCTGCAAAAAACAAGGCCTGTACCGTTTGTAAGGGAACTGCCGAAGGACAGTACTGTTGTAACCAATAAGCCGGACAGCAGCAGCGACAAATTCTTTGAAGCATATTATAATGTAAGAATCTATTCCGACTCCCTGCAGGCAACGGGCGACAGCCTTTTTTATTCCTTGCAGGACTCTGTATTCAGGCTATTTAAGCAACCCATTGTATGGGCACAGGAAAACCAGATCACAGGCGATACGATTTATCTCTTCCTCAAGAACAAAAAGCCCGAGCGTTTATATGTCTTTAACAATGGTATGGCATTGAGTAAAGTGGATAGCAGCAACTATTTTAACCAGATGAAAGGTTATACCATCAATGCGTTGTTCGAAGATGGCAAGATCAGTTCTATGCGTGTAAAAGGATACGCAGAAAATGTGTACTATGCACAGGATGATAAAAAGAATTTCGTTGGGGTCAGCAAGAATAACTGTGATGTCATTGAAGCACGGTTTAAAGATGGCAAGCCCAAGAAAGTCGTATTCATTAATAAGTTAGACGGAACCATGCATCCCATGCATGAAGTAAACCACGAAGAACTCAAGCTGCGCAACTTTAATTGGTTCGAAGCAAAGCGACCAAAGAGTAAATTTGAAATACTATCAAATTAGTTTCTGTATGCAACCGGCAGCTAACCGGTTACCGCCTGGTTTTTTTATAGTAACTTCCCGGTATGGTGATCAACAAGCTATTCCGGCACAAAATTTTTCATCCCCTTAGAAAATTCATACAGGATAGCCGTGCGGCAGGCATTATATTGCTTGCCTGCACAGCCATTTCATTGCTTGCCGCCAACTGGGGTTTCTGGAGCGAAGGTTATCATAATATGTGGTCGGACAGCTTTGACGGCACTGCTGCACATCACGTACACATCGGCATATTGTCACTGCCCAACTCTCCCCTGCTTATTATCAATGATGCATTGATGGCGCTGTTTTTTTTCCTGGCAGGCATGGAGATCAAACGCGAACTGATATGCGGAGAACTGGCTTCTATCAAAAAATCATTGTTGCCGGTATTTGGCGCCATCGGTGGAATGCTGGCACCGGCATTATTATATGCGTTGTTCAATAAAGGTACTGATGCCATCAACGGCTGGGCCATACCCACCGCAACAGATATTGCATTTACATTGGGCATTGCTTCCTTATTGGGAAACCGTGTACCGGTAGCATTAAAAATATTCTTAACCGCACTGGCTATCATTGATGACCTCGGCGCCATTTTGGTGATCGCCATTTTTTACGGCGGACAATTACAGATCGGGTATCTCTTGCTCTGCCTTGCAGCAGTAGCCATGCTATGGTTGCTGAACCGGCAAAAAATTGCCTTTGGCTGGATGCATTGGCTGGCGGGACTGGTCTTGTGGTATGCCATGTTCAATTCAGGCATTCACGCCACCGTTGCCGGCGTCATTTTTGCTTTCATGGTACCTGCCAACAAATTAGAAAAGCTGGAATTAAAACTGCACACCCCCATATACTTTATCATCATGCCCCTTTTTGCGCTGGCCAATACAGCCATTACGCTCCCAGAAAACAGCCTGCAGGCTTTATCGGGCAACATAAGCTGGGGAATCGTAGCCGGACTGTGTATTGGTAAGCCCTTAGGCATTTGTGCGGCCTGCTATTTCTTGGTGAAGAAAAAATTAGCGGTACTGCCAACAGGTACCAACTGGCATAAAATGATCGGCGGCGGCTTGCTTGCTGGCATTGGCTTTACCATGAGCATCTTTATCTCAACACTGGCCTTTAAAGGCACCGGAACACAGGATATTGCGAAAATATCGGTACTAATTGCCTCTTTGATAGCAATGGTTGCTGGTTACTTTTGGTTGAGAGATAAGGGAATGCAAAAGTAAAAATTAAAAATAAGGAATGCTCCCGGTTTTAGCTTTTGACTTTTGGTTTTTGAATTTTTAATTTTCCTTCTCCTGCATCAAATATGCCTTAATAAACCCATCTAATTCCCCATCCATCACCGGGCCCACATTTCCTACCTCATAATCGGTACGATGGTCTTTGATCATTTTATAGGGATGGAAAACATAGCTGCGTATCTGGCTGCCCCATTCAATCTTTTTCTTGTTGGCATTGGTGGCATTCATAGCTTCCTGGCGTTTGCGCAACGCTTCCTCGTAGAGCCGGCTTTTTAGCATTTTCAAGGCCAGTTCGCGGTTCTCTCCCTGTGTTCTTGCCTGCTGGCATTCTACGATAAAACCACTTGGAATATGTTTTAGACGAACGGCGGTTTCCACTTTATTTACGTTCTGGCCACCACTGCCTCCACTGCGGTAGAAGGCCCATTCCAGGTCACCGGGATTGACGTTGATCTCAATACTATCATCTATCAAAGGATAAACGAAGACAGATGCAAATGACGTATGCCGCCTGGCATTGCTATCAAACGGGGAAATACGTACCAGCCTGTGTACACCGCTTTCTGCCTTTAGGAAGCCGTAGGCGAAATCGCCATCAAACTGTAAAGTGGCGCTTTTGATACCAGCGCCATCTCCTTCCTGCAAGTCTATTTCCGTTACTTTCCAGCCCTGCTTTTCGCCATACATGAGGTACATACGCATGAGCATCTGGGCCCAGTCCTGGCTCTCCGTACCACCGGCACCCGGGTTGATCTGCAAGATAGCAGGCAATTCATCTTCGGGTTTGTTGAGGGTACTTTTGAACTCAGCCTCTTCTATTTTTTCCAGCGCCGTTTCATAGGCAAGCTTTGTTTCTTCTTCCGTGGCATCGCCTCCTTTCCAGAAATCAAACAACACAGCAAAATCCTCCACAGCAGCTTCCACCTGTTTATAAAGTTTAAGCCAGTATTCATTTACCTTGATTTCCTTCATGATGGCCGTAGCCCTGGTATTATCATCCCAAAAACCCGGCGAGAGAGAAAGCTGACGGTCTGTTTCTACTTTATAAATGCGGTTCTCAACGTCAAAGAAACCTCCTCAGGACAACCACACGGTCCCTCATAATTTTAATCTGCTCTTGTGTCATAGTTGCAAATGTATATGATTTCATAACAAGATAACATTGGCTTCATGCAGAAATGCCCATTGTTGGATAATTTCAGTCCTGTAATACACCCCCCATGAAAGCACTCTCCTACAGTTTCCCCAGTGTTTTTGAAACCTCTTTCGGAAACACAGAAAATGCATCCGGCGACCTTATCAACGGAATTAAAATAAAAAGAGACAATAATTGGTATATGGTAGGCAACCTCGCCAAACGTGGCGGCATTAACCCTAACAGGATCACCAATGCTTCTCCTGCCGGGGATGACTATGATATCCTCTTCAGATCAGCCTTACTGGCAGTTGCTGACAAAGTGCAACAACCTTTATCCATTACGTTGGGCTTTCCGCTCGCCTCATACAACGTGTACAAACCGGCAGCTGAACAATTCCTCAACAAGAGGCATTTTATGGTGGAGAATGATACTAAGACATTCAATGTCAATGGCTCAGTAAAACGAACCATGCTGGACGTTGAAAGATTTGAAGTGATACCGGAGATAGTGGGGTGCATCATCGGCTTGAAAAAGATACTTGAACACCAGCTACCCGCTGATTTTCTGGCGATCAGTTTAGGTTTCGGCACTATTGAGGGCGGGATGGTAAGCAAGGACGGGCTGATCAACCGCACCTGCTTCAGCTCACATGGCATTCAATACGCTATTGATAACCTCAACAGGGACCTGACTAAAAAATATTTTTTAGACCTGAAGAATGTGCACCAGCTGGATGATGCTTTTATTAAAAATAATATAACCGTCAACAGGAAAAGGATTGACCTGAGCGAAACCCGCAAAGAAATACTGACACAGTATTATAAAGAAGTGATATCTCCGCTTATCAGGAAATACATCAAGGATTCGGATTTCGAAAACTGCGAAAAGATATACCTGATGGGAGGCGGAGCGCTCTACCCTGAGATACAGGCCGCTTTTGAGGAAGAATACCGCGATTTTATTGCAGTTGAAATAGCGCCGGAACCTAAAAAATTAGCCAGCATAGGATATTTACATAATTCCTACCGCATATCGGATAAAAACCATGCCCGTTGTGCCGGAATCGATATAGGTAATGCTACCACAGTCGTATCAATATTCCAGGAAGTATACGCTTCCCTTTCAGTAAAAGAACCGCTAAACCAGGAAGCACATTGAATTTCTTAAACCTATTTCAACTGAAGCATGACGTATTAGTATTGCCCGACAGCATCATGATTTCCGGTGATACCGTTATTGATACAGATTGCCGGATACACGGTGTGGTGAAAGGAACGCTCAGTGCCAGCAAGAAATTGATCATATCAAAAGAAGCCGTGATAGAAGGGATCATTTATGCCAATGAAATTGTTGTAGCAGGAAAAGTAATGGGCACCATTCATGCAACACGGCATGTGCAAATTGCCCAATCAGCGCATATCACAGGTAAAATTCATTCCCCTTTAGTGGAAGTGGAAGAAGGAACATCTATAGAGCAGGTATATACGGAACAATACGCACAAAGTAGTAACCAGCGTGACAATGAGGAGCACTGGTTTTAAAATGGCTGATGGGTGATTAAAAAATCATCCACCAGCCATAAAACTACAAACCTCGTAAGCCGGATTCTGTTTCTAAACTATCATTTATCTGGTCATGTTATTACTAACATGATCTTGCTGCCTACCCTGGAACTCAGGCGGGCCGCCTTCAAACGTTCCTATACATGGCATTACAGTACCCAAGGTTTACCCGCTACCCGTGTTACCACGGGAGGCTGTGAGCTCTTACCTCACATTTTCACCTTTGCTCCGTTTGCATGGAGTAGTTATTTTCTGTGGCACTTTCTCTTTCCCGTTAACCGGGAAGCCGGCTATTCACCGGTGGGTTGCCCTGTACTGTCCGGACTTTCCTTAGCGCATTGCGCCACGATAGTTCGGGTTTGTAGTAAATACAAAGATACAGCGAATCTGCCGAAACGTTCTGCTGCTGCTTTGCTTTCCTATACAGCACAGTGCTATAACAGCATAGGTTAATTGTACTGAAAAAACACTTCTGTAGCCCCATGACCAAACCTGGGATCGTACTGGTTGATAAATGTCTTCACTTCCCGTTTTATTTTAAGAATGTCATGAATTTCATCGCGCAGTTTGCCACTGCCGATACCATGAATAATAATGAGCGAAGGCTGCCGGTGTGCAACTGCGAGGTCATACCACTTTTCAAATTCCTTCAACTGTATGGTGAGTATTTCAAAGTTGTTCAGGTGCTTCCAGTCGTCAGACAGCTTTTCTATATGCAGGTCCACTACTGAACGGGCCGGTGGCAGGTGTTCGCGTACTTTTGCGGCATCGTATATTTTGAAGCCTCTTGCAGCGAGTACCCCCAGTTCAAGTTTGTCCTCATCAATCGTTTTATCGGGATACACATCAAATAGTTTATACGAGATAACCGATTCATTGTTTTCTTTCAATGCTTCTATACGCTGGAACAATTGTTTTGGTTTCAGCTTCAGCAGGGCCTCGAAATGAGGCGCTTTCTTTTTTTCGGGCGCCATGAGTGTAAAATCAATGGCAAACGAAGGGCTGTCATTGACCGAAGCAAAATCAATATCATGGAGGTAAAAATCATGAAAGGCCTGTACTTCGGTGGTGAGTTCAAAATTGGTTTCATTGAAGAACTGTTGCTGGTAGGTGAAGTGGTACCCTTTATCGGTCCTGTTCACCAGGTGTACTTTGAGCAGTTCCACCACCTCATCATTAAAATCGTCTAATGAGAACTTGGGAAGAAAAGTTAACCATACCCCATCCGTTACTTTGATCTGGTTAGGTTGCGGTTTTTCTTTGGGTACCTGGTCAATATAGGTTTTAGGAGCGTTTTTTTTCTCAGGAACCAGTTTTTTTTCTGTAAACCTTTTAAAATAAGGGAAATCGATCTGGTCCATATACGCAGGGAATTTTACGCCCCTGACTTCTATCATCACCATCTTGTCACTGATCACTTCAATCACTTTGCCTTCTTCATTGCTATGCAATACAATGATATCATCACCCACCTGGTACTTCATCTTAAACTTTTTTGCAACTGCAAAATTACGGAATAAGCGACTGATTGGTAAGTCCTAACTTACTTCTCTTTCTGCCGTAGAAAAAATAAACAGTCAGTCCCAGACCCATCCATAGGAAGAACCAGAGCCAGCTGATGGCAGGAATCTCTATCATCAGGTAGAGACAGCAAAGGGCGCCGGTTACCGGGATAAAAGAATAGCTCCGGAGAAAACTGAAAACGGCAGAGATGACAGCTATCAGCAGGAATACAAGGAACAGTATTTCCTGGTGGCTTTCTGTTGAGATATTGGAGCATGCATCTGTAATACGGTTATGCATCAAAAAAAGAAAAGCCGCCACAACCAGTGGTATCAGCCATTTACCATTGATATACGGTAGTTGAAAGGCATTGCCGCCATTGGTGCGCTTTATTTTAGGTAATACCAGTACGCCGAAGCAAACCAGCACAAATGCAAACAGGGTACCGATGCTGGTCAGGTCCGTCATGGTGCTGCTCGACACAAATAAAGAAGGGATGCCTACCAAAAAACCTGTTATAATGGTTGCAAAATAAGGAGTGTGAAACCTGGGGTGCACTTTGGAAAACTGTTTGGGCAACAGCCCATCCCTGCTCATGCTCATCCAGATACGGGGTTGCCCGAGTTGAAATACCAATAATACGCTTGTAGTTGCCACAACAGCGCTGATAGAAATAAGGTAGCCGATCTTATTCAGGTGTAATTTCTGAAACACATAAGCCAGCGGATCATCCACTTTCAATTCATTGTAATGAACCATGCCGGTAAGTACCAGTGCAATAAGAATGTATAGTACCGTACAGATCACTAAGGAATAGATCATCCCCCTTGGAAGATCACGTTGTGGATTTTTACATTCTTCAGCAGTCGTGGAAATTGCATCAAAACCGATATAGGCATAGAACACAGCGGATACTCCAGCCAGTACCCCGCCAAAGCCATTGGGTAAAAACGGGTCCCAGTTCTTTGTGTCTACGTAAAAAAAGCCCATGATGATCACAAAAATGATCACAGCGATTTTAAAAATGACCATGAAATTAGTGCTCTTCTTGCTTTCTTTGATCCCTATATAAGCCAGTATGGTGATCAAAAACACGATAATGAGTGCGGGAATATTCAGGATCAGCTTCCACCCGCCTATCACAGGTGCATGCATGATGGCATCGTAGCCTATTTTAGCATGTTTGCCAAGTGTTTCCAAAGACTTTCCGGCCGCCATTGCTTTCAGTGCTTCTTCATAGCCGGCTTGTGCATTACCCGGATTGGTGGCCAGCCAGCCCGGTAATCTGATATGGAAGCCTTCCAGTAAATTAGTAAAATAACCGCTCCAGCTGATGGCTACAACAATATTACCAATAGCATATTCCAATATCAGAGCCCAGCCAATGATCCATGCTACCAGTTCACCGAAAGAAACATAGGCATAGGTATAAGCACTACCGGCAATGGGTACCCTGCTGGCAAATTCTGCATAACACAGTGCACTAAAGCCACAGGTAATGGCAGTGATCACAAAAAGGAATGCTATACCCGGTCCGCCATTATAAGCTGCCGTGCCAATGGTCGAAAAGATGCCGGCCCCAATCACTGCGGCAATGCCCATGAAAGTAAGGTCACGCACCCCCAGCACTTTCCGCAATCCCGCACCTCCATGACCATCACTCTCACCTGCCTTAGCGTCTGCTACAATTTTATCGATGGACTTTTTCCTGAACAGAGAATCGGACATGAAAGCGTATGGTTTGTAGTTGGTAGTTTATTGTCTGTCGTTAAAGCTAAGTGATTAGCATGAAAAGAGGAAACTTTGCCTGCGTCGCTTATAAACGCTAATGTTCCCTTTGTATCAGGAAAGCAGCCAGTTCCTGCAACGGCTTTTTGCGGACTTCTAAAACAGCAATATCATCCAGGTGCCTGAGGGCTGTTTGCAGGTATTGCTCTTTCAGCCGGCTGGCCCAGCTGTCTGCATTACAGGCTTTAAAAACAGACAATACCCTTGGTACTTTATCGGGAGGGTTTTGTAACATCAATTGCTGCAATTCATGACGCTGCTCAGGCGACGCAACCGCTAATGCATGTAATAAAAGAAAGGTTTTTTTATTCTGCCGGATGTCGCCACCTACATCTTTCCCGAATTTTTCAGGATCACCGAAAGCATCTAAATAATCATCCTGTACCTGGAAAGCAATGCCCAGGTTTTTGCCAAACTCATACATATGCCGGCAGTTGCCCTCACTGGCGCCGCCGAGGATGGCGCCCATTTCAAGGCTGGCTGCAAGGAGTACCGATGTTTTTAAACTGATCATGTTAATATAGGCCTCTATTGACACTGTTTCCATCTTTTCAAAATCCATGTCCAATTGCTGGCCTTCACACACTTCTTTTGCTGTTCTGTTAAACAGGTGAAGGATGCGGGGCAGGTATTGTGGACTGATGGCCGACAGGTATTCATACGATCTGATCATCATCACATCGCCGGTAAGCAGGGCGGTATTTTCACCATATTTCATGTGTACCGTTTCCATGCCGCGGCGCAAGGGAGCAGCATCCATAATATCGTCATGGATCAATGTAAAATTGTGAAACAATTCAATCGCTGTAGCTGCCTGCCAGGTGTCCGGATTGATCTCACCAAACAGTTCATTACCCATCAGGCACATCACCGGCCTGATGCGTTTACCGCCCCAGGATAGAAAATATTCACCGGGCTCATACAGACTTGCGGGAACCTGGGGAAAATGCCTTACGGAGAAATACGCACCGAAATCTGCTGCCAGTTCTTTGAATGTATGCATACCGCAAACCTAACTATAAATGTAAATGGATCAATGCATTAAACTTAAGTATTCTATAAATAAATCATCCCCACGATAATTTTGGCACGATTTTGTTATGGTAATATAAAAAACAATTGTATGAAGAAACTACTAGTACTGACATTTGTGGTGTTTGCAGCCGTATCAGTGCATGCACAGAGTATGGGTTCCACTTACCGGACAGCCCTGGGTTTAAAAGTTTATCCCGCTGCTATTACAGTTAAACATTTCGTGGCTAATAACAGGGCTGTCGAAGGGCTTGGATATATTTCGCAGGATGGTTTTCGCCTGACAGGCCTCTATGAGATACATGGCGATTTCACCGGCGCAGAGGGACTGAAATGGTATGTTGGTGGCGGTGCACACCTGGGTGTCTGGAGTGATACATGGAAACAATCTTATCCTTATCGCAACCACGGCCCGGCCTTTGGTGTTGATGGTGTATTGGGACTTGATTATAAAATAAAAAATGCCCCCTTAAACCTTAGCTTTGACTGGCAGCCTTCTTTCAATTTTGTTGGTTATAATTATTTTGAAGGCGGATGGGGCGGCTTGGGTATCCGGTATACTTTCTAACTACAAGGCAACTTACTAATCCAATTTTTATAAAGAAAAAGGGCTTCTTAACCGGAGCCCTTTTTTTATGATATCAGCCGCCCTGCTATGATTTAAGTGTGAAGAGACTATCCACAAATTCTTGTTTGTCAAAAATGATCAGATCGTCGATCTTCTCACCTACTCCAATATATTTTACCGGGATCTTAAACTGGTTTGCGATAGCGAGTACCACACCGCCTTTAGCAGTACCATCCAGTTTGGTAATGGAAATAGCAGACACTTCAGTAGTAGCTATAAACTGTTTGGCCTGTTCCACTGCGTTTTGGCCAGTTGAACCATCCAATACCAGCATTACTTCATGTGGTGCATGCGGAATGACTTTCTGTATCACACGTTTGATCTTACTCAACTCATCCATAAGGTGGGCTTTATTGTGCAATCGCCCTGCGGTGTCAATGATCACTACATCAGCGTTTTTGGCAATGGCACTTTGTACCGTATCGTATGCCACTGCACTTGGGTCGGAGCCCATGGCTTGTTTTACAATGGGTACACCTACCCTTTCACTCCAGATAGTAAGCTGGTCAACAGCGGCTGCACGAAAAGTATCGGCTGCACCAAGCACAACGCTTTTACCCGCTTTTTTATAATTGTGGGCCAGCTTGCCAATGGTGGTTGTTTTACCCACACCATTTACACCCACCACCAATATCACATAGGGCTTCTTCCCTTCCGGAATGGCAAAATCCTTGTATGACTGTTCGGGAGCATCTACCAGTATTGCTTCAATTTCCTGTTGCAGTAATTGATTGAGTTCACTGGTATTCACATATTTATCCTTCTTTACTCTTTCTTCAATGCGTTCAATGAGCTGTATGGTGGTTTCAATACCAACATCGGCACTTACCAATGCTTCCTCCAGGTTATCCAGCACTTCTTCGTCCACCGCGCTTTTACCGGCAATGGCTTTGGTGATCTTTGCAAAGAAACCCTCTTTTGTCTTCTGGAGTCCCTGATCGAGGCTTTCCTTCTCCTGTTTACCAAACAATTTTCCTAAAAATCCCATGCTTTATTTTTTTCAGTGCTTACCCGGTCTGCCATCAGCACTCATTTTCAATATCCAAAATACCGGAATTAAATACAAAAAGCCTTCCCGCAAATGGGGAAAGCTTTTAATATCGTAGAGGTCTGATCAATTATTTCGTTGACAAGAAATCTTTGATCTTATCCTTGTGCACTATCGCTTCTTTGAAGGTATAGGCACCGGATTTAGGGCTGCGTACAGCCTTAATTACTTTTGTCCAGTTTTTAGCTTCAGCGGCTGCTTTCTGGTCTTTGGTCTTAATCGCGGTTTTTGCTGCTTTTGCCATGACTATTTAATTTCTTTATGAACAGTTACTTTTTTCAGGATCGGGTTGAACTTTTTCAACTCCATACGTTCTGGAGTGTTCTTTTTGTTTTTAACGGTGATGTAGCGGCTTGTACCGGGCAGACCTGTTGTCTTATGCTCTGTACATTCCAAAATTACCTGCACCCTGTTACCTTTCTTTGCCATTTTAGGTAGTTTACTTTGTTAATTAGTTAGATCTTAGCACCCTGGGCTCTCATTTCTTTGATCACAGTAGCCAAACCATTTTTGTTGATAGTTCTCAAAGCATCAGTTGAAACCTTAAGGGTAACCCAACGGTCTTCCTCAGCAAAAAAGAAACGTTTTTTCTGTAAATTAGGTAAGAAACGACGCTTGGTTTTAATGTTTGAGTGAGAAACACTATTACCTACCATCGGCTTTTTTCCTGTAACCTGACATACTCTTGCCATGACTCAATTTTTTTCGGGACGGCAAAGGTAGGGAAATGTGCTAAATTATCAATAGGAAATTGCCTTTTTCTAAATATTTTCTTAACAGGATGTGGTAAACCCTGTTTGGAAAACCATATATCCGTTATTTATCCACATTTTCCGCCCGGCATATTGCCATAAATGAATGGCTCCCAGGTTGTTACTGCCTTAAAAAGGCCGCTTTACAGCAGCCTCGATTGGTTTACGCATACATCTCTTCCCGCAATTCCTTTACGCGCTTATCTTCCATATACTCATCAAAAGTCATCAACCGGTCGATAATGCCTTTGGGCGTCAATTCAATGATCCTGTTGGCTACAGTTTGCATGAACGTATGGTCATGCGAAGTGAGCAGTACAATACCAGGAAATATATTACAGCCTTCATTGAAGCTTTGAATACTTTCCAGGTCAAGGTGATTGGTAGGCTGGTCAAGCACGATCAGGTTGGGATTCTGCAACATCATACGGCTGACCATGCAACGTACTTTCTCCCCTCCGCTCAGTACATTTGTCTTCTTCATGATATCATCTCCGCTGAACAGCATCTTCCCTAAAAAACCCCTGATAAAAGGTTCATCGGCATCCGTAACATGTGCCGGCACAAACTGACGGAGCCAGTCCATCAGGTTCAATCCCACTGTAAAGAACTCACTGTTCTCCACCGGCAGGTACGCCTTGGTAATCGTGGTTCCCCACTCAAACTTACCGCCATCTGCCTTCAGGTTGTCATTGAGTATTTCAAAGAATGCCGTAACAGCAGATGGGTCGCGGCTGAGGAAAGCGATCTTCTCGCCCTTATTGATGTCAAAAGATACTTTATCAAACAATATCCGCCCATCGACCGATTTCTTCAGTTTCTCCACATTCAGTATCTGGTTCCCCACTTCACGCAACGGCTGGAAAATAATACCCGGGTATTTCCTGTTGGAGGGTTCTATTTCTTCAATGGTCAGTTTCTCCAACGCTTTCTTACGCGAGGTTGCCTGCTTGCTCTTGGAAGCATTGGCAGAGAAGCGGGCGATAAAGTCGATCAATGCCTGGCGTTTCTCTTCTACCTTTTTATTCTTGTCGTTGATCTGCCTGCTCATCAATTGCGATGATTCATACCAGAACGTATAGTTACCCGTAAATACTTTGATCTTGGCCCTGTCCACATCTGCCACATGCGTACAAACGGTATCAAGAAAGTGACGGTCGTGACTCACCACCAGTACAATATTCTCATAATCTGCCAGGAAGTTCTCCAGCCAGCCAATCGTTTCAATATCCAATCCGTTCGTAGGCTCATCCAATAATAAAATATCGGGATTGCCAAACAGCGCCTGGGCCAGCAATACCCGTACTTTCATATTCGAAGGGATGTCCTTCATCAGGCTGGGATGCATATCGTCTTTGATACCCAAACTGCTTAACAGTGTGGCCGCATCGCTTTCCGCGGTATAGCCACCCATCTCTCCAAATTCAGCTTCCAGTTCACCAGCGCGGATACCATCTTCCTCAGAGAAATCTGCTTTCGCATAAATGGCTTCCCGTTCATGCATCACTTCCCACATTTTTTTATGACCCATGAGTACGGTATTCAGCACTGTACATTCGTCAAACTCAAACTGGTTCTGTTTCAGAAAAGACATCCGTTCGCCGGGTGTAATTTCCACTGTTCCTTTATTGGGTTCAATTTCGCCGCTCAATATTTTTAAGAAAGTAGATTTACCGGCACCATTGGCGCCAATCACACCATAACAGTTCCCTTTAATAAAATTGATGTTTACTTCATCAAACAGTACCCTCTTACCATAAGCCAGGGTTACATTTCTTGCACTGATCATTGCTTGCTTTGTTTTTCAGGCGGCAAAATTAAGGTTTACCGGCGGAATTAAACCAATGGTGTTTATGTTACCAATATTATGTAATATCTTTAAGCAACCACCCTTTTAGCCACTTATGAAAACTGTTTATACTTTCGTTTTTTTGGCGTTGATTGCAGGGGGCGCTGCCGGCTGTAAAACTGCCCACCAGGACAACAGGCTCGAAAAAGCGACCCGGGAAAACAAGAATGGCTGGATCTATGTTCATTTAGAGGGCTCCCCTTCCACCATTGGTTACCAGCACGGTTATTTACTAGCCAATGATATTGATACCACCATCCAGGCTGTCGGTTATGCACTGGAACACGAAACACATCGCGACTGGCAGTTTTACCGCAGGTGCGCCGGCAATTTCCTGTGGAATAAATTAGACAAGGAATACAAAGCCGAGATCAATGGCATTGTGGAAGGACTGCATGCACAACATAAACAGTACGACAGTCTCGACATTACTGCATTGAATGCAATGGAAGAGCTGGCCTATTATTATGTGCCCCTGCAAATGGATAAAGAAAAACCCGGCAGTGGCAATAATAAAGCGCCCGGCAACTGCAGCGCCTTTATTGCCACAGGCAGTTTTACCAGGGATGGTAAAATTGTGATCGGGCATAATAACTGGACCTCCTATATTACGGGACAACACTGGAATGTCATAGCCGATATCGTTCCGGAAAAAGGGAACCATATCCTGATGGATTGCATGCCGGGTTTTATCCATAGTGGTGATGATTTTACCATCAGCAGCAATGGCATCCTCATTACCGAAACCACCATTACCCAGTTCAAGGGTTTTGATACCGCTGCCCTTCCCGAATTCATGCGGGCCCGCAAAGCTGCCCAATACAGCAAGAGCATTGATGATGCGGTTTATTATTTCGTTACCGGCAACAATGGCGGCTATGCCAATGACTGGCTGATCGGCGATACCAAAACCAATGAAGTGGCCAAGCTGGAGCTGGGATTAAAACATTACCGGGTATGGCGGTCAAAAGACACCGCCATCATTGGTTCCAATTTTCCAAGTGATCAGACATTGATCAAAGAAGAAACCACTTTTAACGTAAATGATCCAACCACTTCGCCTAATGGCCGCAAATTGCGCATGGAAAAATTAGTGCTTGACTTGAAAGGAAAACTAGATGCGGAAACAGGAAGAGAGCTGGAAGCTGATCATTTTGACGCCGTGCAAAATAAAAAAGCCAATAACCGCTGTGTCATTTGCGGCCATATTGATGAAGATCCGAAAGGTTGTGCCGAATGGGATCTGCCCGCCTATTACCCAATGGGAGCTGTGCAGGCAAAAATAACCACGGCCGATATGGCCGGGCAAATGCAGCTCTGGGCACATATGGGGCATCCATGCGGACAGGACTTTATCGGGGATCGTTTCTACAAAGCCCATCCTGAATACCAGTGGCAGTCGAAATACCTCAAAAACATGTTATCCTATCCCTGGACCCTCTTTGCAGCGAAGATGCCTTGAAACAGCAGCAGCCATCACTAATCCATCCATCGCCTTCTCCGTAATAAAATTTCGAATGGTCAAAACCTATTCTATGCAGAAAATCATCTTATCCATTTTTCTTTTTTCCATTGGTGCTGTGGCAACATGCCAGCCGCTTTCAGGCGCAGCCATCGACAGCCTGGCTGAACGGTCATTGAAAGCATTTGATGTGCCCGGTATTGCCGTAGCTGTAATCAAAGACGGTAAAGTGATCCACGCAAAAGGCTATGGCCTGCGTTCGCTGCGTACGGGTGAAAAAGTAGATGAAAACACCATTTTTGGTATTGCTTCCAACAGCAAAGCATTCACCGCCGCCGCCCTGGGTATCCTGGTAGACGAGGGTAAATTGAAATGGAACGATAAAGTACGCGATTACATACCTGAATTCAAATTGTACAGCCCTTTTGTAACGGAAGAGTTTACCATACGCGACCTGCTTACGCACCGAAGTGGCCTGGGACTGGGCGCCGGTGACCTGATGTTCTTTCCGGACTCCAGTGATTTTACGCTGAAAGACATCCTGTACAATCTGCGCTTTCTTAAGCCTGTTTCCAGTTTTCGTACCAAATACGATTATGACAACAACCTCTACATTGTTGCAGGCGAAGTAGTGGCCAGGGTAAGCGGGAAAAGCTGGGATGATTTTGTCACCGAACGCATATTGACTCCATTGGGTATGTTAAAAACCGCTACTTCATTCGACCGGTTGAAAGACAAATCCAATGTCATAGACGCGCACGCACCTGTGGAAGGTAAAGTGCAGGTCATCGCACGCAGTAGCCTGAAAGTAGGGCATTCCGCCGGAGGCATCAATTCCAGTATTGCAGACCTCAGTAAATGGGTGTTGCTGCAACTGGCACATGGAAAATACGGTGAGCAGCGAAACAAATCATTGTTTTCCGAAACAGTACACGAAGAAATATGGGCACCGCAAACCATTATTCCCGTTCATGGTCCTGGTCCCTATAACACCCATTTTGCCGCTTATGGCCTGGGGTTTTTCATCTCAGATGTGAAAGGCTACAAGCAATTGAGCCATACAGGCGGGTTGGAAGGCATGGTTACACAGATCACCATGATCCCGGAACTAAACCTGGGCATCATTGTCCTCACCAACCAGCAGGAAGGCGGTGCTTTTGCTTCAATCACCAACCAGATCAAAGATGGTTATTTGGGTATTACCGGAACCGATCGCGTATCGGAATATGCCCTGATGCGCAAACTGGCTTTGTCCGGCGCCAGCCAGCTGACAGATTCCATCTGGCAGGATATCGGACAGGCACAGAAAGCCAGTACTGCAGCAATGGATTTCTCTGTGTACGCAGGCACTTACAGTGATGCCTGGTTTGGGGATGTGATCATCTCCGTCAAAAACGGCAAATACTGGTTCGACTCGAGGCGTTCGCCCAAATTGACCGGAGAACTTTTCCCATACAAGGGCAATGCATTTGTAGTAAAATGGCGCGACAGGAGCATGGATGCGGATGCTTATGTAAACTTTAGCCTGGATGTGCGTGGCAAAGCTTCAGGCATAACGATGCGGGCTATCTCGCCGCTCACAGATTTCAGCTTTGATTTTCATGACCTTGATTTCCACAGGGTGAATTGATCCAACCCGGTCATCACTACCATCCGGCCCTGGCAGTGGGATTGACAGAAAGCTCGCTGAACTGCCCTGCCCGGTATTTATAATAAGCCGTAATGGCGATCATGGCTGCATTATCGGTGCAGTATTCAAATTTTGGGATAAAGGTTTTCCAGCCATGTTTTTTCCCCAGTTCTTCAAGCCCGTTGCGTAAACCGCTGTTGGCGCTCACACCACCCGCAATGCAAACCTGTTTTACCTGCGTCTGCTGTACTGCTTTCTTCAGTTTTTTTAGCAGGATCGTTACAATGGTATGTTGAACAGAAGCGCAAAGATCGGTGAGGTTTTGTTCAATAAAACCTGGTTCCTGTTTCTGAAGAAAATATAGCACAGAAGTTTTTAACCCGCTGAAACTGAAGTTCAGTGCTGGTATTTGTGGTTCCGCAAACTTGAAGGCAAGCGGATTACCCGATTTCGCATACTTGTCTATTAAAGGCCCGCCAGGATAAGGCAATCCCAGTAATTTGGCAGTTTTATCAAACGCCTCTCCTGCCGCATCATCGATCGTCTCCCCAATCACTTCCAGTTCGAGTGGCCCTTTTGCCAGTACGATCTGCGTATGTCCCCCGCTGACAGTTAAACACAGGAAGGGAAAATCGGGCCTGTTTTCACCGATCAGGTTGGCTAAAACATGCGCCTGCATATGGTGTACGGCAATCAGGGGTTTATTGAGCGACAGAGCGAGTGATTTGGCAAACTGTGTCCCTACCAATAAGCTTCCGATCAAACCGGGTGCCTGGGTAAAAGCTATTGCATCGATGGTTTGCATCCTGTGGTCGGTGGTTTGCGGGAAGGCTGTTTGTAAAGCGCTGTCTATGACCGGCACAATGTTTTGCATGTGGGCACGGCTGGCGAGCTCCGGAACCACACCACCGTACTTTTCATGTACGGTCTGGTTAGCGATATAATTGGATACGATCTTACCATCTACACAAACAGCTGCCGCTGTTTCATCACAGGAAGACTCGATCGCTAAGATTGTTATCGGCACTTTATTATAGGTTGTTGGTAATTGTTAAGCATGACCGGTTAAGGGTCTGCTTTTTTGCATAAAATGCAAAATTACAGTTTAACGGATAACAACAATCCACAAACTATTTTGTTCTGATTGCCACCACCGGATCCATTCTTGCAGCAATAGAAGCCGGAATGATGCCTGAAATAATACCGAGGATAATACAAATACTTAAAGCAAGGATGACAATATTAGGAGCAATATAGATCGGGAAAGGAAGCACGCTGCTTAAGACCAAAGCCAAGATCCATACCAACCCCAATCCTATCAGTCCGCCAATAATGCACAGGAAAGCGCTTTCTAAGAGAAATTCAGTAAGTATGGTGCGGCTTTTGGCGCCAATGGCTTTTTTCAATCCGATCTGGCTGGTCCTTTCGCGCACAGTTACGAACATGATATTGGCTACACCAAAAGCGCCTACAATCAGGCTCAGTCCTGCAATAGCCCATCCGCCGGCACTTACTTTTCCAAAAAAACCTTTTACCTGTTCACTGAAAGTAGCCACATCATTACAGGTAAAATTATCTTCATCGGTCGGGCCCAACCTGCGTAACTGCCGCATTACCCCTGTCAGTTCGTCTGCCAGTGCTTTGGAAGGTACATTGTCCTTACCCTGTACCATGATAAAGGGATTGCTGTAATCGGGCTTATACACATTTGAAAAGTAACGGTACGTGACGATCATTGATTCGTCGTAATCAAAACCACCTACAAAGCTTTTCCCCTGTTTTTTGATCACTCCAATAATTGTGACCCTTTTCCCATTATACGAGACCTGGTTACCTACAGCTTTTTCGGGGTTACCGAATAATTCGTCGGCAGCTGTATAACCGATCACAGCTATTGGTGTTCCCCGCAGGAATTCAGACTCATTCAGGTAACGACCATATACAATATCAATCGTTTGAATATTGCTGAACTCTTCCGATACTCCATACATATTAACCCCATTCAGGACATTGTCCTTATAACTCAGGTTAACATTACCTGAAACAAAAATGGAGGTATTGGAAGCGAGCTGGCTCTTGACTTTAATGAAACGCATCTCTTCAACTTTCATCTGCGGCCGTTTGATGTATTTCCACCAGGGGTAAGTGCCATCGTCTCCGCCTTGGTAATTCCATTTGTCGATGTAGATAGTGTTGCTACCAAAAGATTTAATATCGGTCTGCACTTTACGTTCCAGGCTGTCAACAGTAGCAAGCACCCCAATGATACAGAAGATACCAATGGTAATACCAAACAGCGAAAGAAAGGTGCGCAGTTTATTCACCCGCAGTTCCTGCAGCGCCATCCTGAAGCTGTTCCATAGTATGCTTAATAGTTTAAACATATTTCAAATGTAATGAGGATCATTGTTCCTGAAGCCAATTTTATGTAAACGGTGAAACATATAACATAAAACGCAAAAAAACAAAAGAAAATACGCAGGTAAAATGTCATGAACAGGTAAAAAAGTTTTGGCATAGCAAGGCATCCTGTGTTACTTTTGCAGGGATTACTTCAAACACAAACTAGCATTATGACCTGGAAGCAAGTCTTCATTTCATCCGTCGGAAAGAAACTGGTGATGGGTTTCACCGGCATTTTCCTCATTCTTTTCCTGATTGTTCACGTAGGCCTGAATGCCTGCATCTGGGCCGCCGATAACGGTGAAATGTTCAACAAAGCCGCTCATTTTATGGGAAGTAATGTAGTACCTCGTGTATTGGAAATTGGCTTGTTCATTGGTTTCTTCCTGCATATCATACAAGGTTACCTGCTGACTATTGAGAATAGAAAGAAAAGACCGGTAGGTTATGCCGTTAATTATGCCCAGGGCAGTAAATGGTACAGCCGCAGCATGGGCATATTAGGTACGCTGATCCTGTTGTTCCTGATCATGCACATCTACCATTTCTGGACGCCCAGCCGCCTCGGCGGTTTTGCAAGCATCCATCCATTGGCTACTGTTGAATATGGTGGCAAAGAATACCATAACCTGTTCCTTGAAATGAAAACAGTATTTGAGAACCCGCTTATTGTCATATTATACGTCCTGGCATGCGGCTCCTTAGCCTACCACCTGGCACATGGGTTCCAGAGTGCATTCAGGACACTGGGCGTTCACAACAAACGTTACAACACCATGATCACCAGCATTGGTTACGGATTTGCGATCATTGTACCACTGGCTTTTGCAATGATGCCGGTGAGCATTTACCTGGGATGGATATAAACCTGAAGCGCAAGCGATCAGTTACTGGCGATTGAATCATACTAAATCATCATAAACATTGCGACATATGTTGAATGCGAAAATACCGGCGGGGACTTTAGATGACAAATGGAACGATTACAAGGGACATTGTAAATTAGTGAACCCGGCCAACAAACGTAAGCTGGAGGTAATTGTTATTGGTACGGGACTGGCTGGCGCTTCCGCAGCAGCATCCTTAGGTGAGATGGGCTATAAAGTGAAAGCCTTCTGCTTTCAGGATTCTCCCCGTCGTGCACACTCTATCGCGGCACAGGGTGGCATCAACGCTGCCAAGAACTACCAGAATGATGGCGACAGTGTATTTCGTTTATTCTATGATACCATCAAAGGTGGCGATTACCGCGCCCGTGAAGCCAATGTGCACCGTCTCTCTGAAGTAAGTGGTAATATCATTGACCAGTGCGTAGCACAGGGTGTTCCTTTTGCCCGTGAATATGGCGGCTTACTGAGTAACCGTTCTTTCGGCGGCACACAGGTGCAACGTACTTTTTATGCTGCCGGTCAAACCGGTCAGCAATTATTGATTGGCGCTTACCAGGCTTTGGAAAGACAGGTAGCCCTGGGTAATGTGAAGATGTACAGTCGCCATGAAATGCTCGAGATCGTAAAGATCGATGGCAAGGCCCGCGGTATCATTGCGCGTGACCTGGTAAGCGGCAAGCTCGAAAGGCATTTCGGTCACGCTGTATTGCTTTGTTCCGGCGGTTATGGCAATGTATTTTATTTATCTACCAATGCCATGGGCAGTAATGTGACTGCTGCATGGAAAGCACATAAGAAAGGAGCCTTC
>JBHAFM010000019.1:0-30321 GCA_041856175.1 Sediminibacterium sp. | reverse complement strand
CAATACGGTAATTGAGATCGAGCGAAGAAGGTACTTTATAGAACTGCACCAGTTCATCAAGATTATACTGGTTATAGGCGGCGCCCATCGATTCCAGCCTGCGTTGCAGGAGGTATTTTCCATCTTCAGCAATCTTTCTTTTTTCTTCGCGCAGGGCATCTTTGATCTTGTTCTTGGCTTTGGCAGTAACAACGATACCGAGCCAGTCCTCCGATGGTTTTTGTTTGCTGCTGGTAATGATCTCCACCTGATCGCCGCTGCGTAATTTATGGCTGATGGGCACCAGCCTGTGGTGCACTTTGGCGCCAATGCATTTGGTGCCGATGGCAGAGTGGATGGAAAAGGCAAAATCCAGGGCCGTACTGCCGGTGGGTAACATTTTTACTTCACCCTTCGGTGTGTACACATATATTTCTTCTGCCAGGAAGGAAGTTTTAAAATCCTGCAGAAAGTCAACACCATCGGCAGTATCAGGCGTATTCAATACTTCGCGGATCTGTCCAAACCATTTGTCAAAACGGTCTTCATCATTACTGCCCTCCTTGTACTTATAATGCGCAGCAAGCCCCTTTTCGGCAATCTCATTCATCCGTTTGGTACGGATCTGCACTTCTACCCATTTACCCTGCGGGCCCATCA
Source organism: Sediminibacterium sp. (assembly GCA_041856175.1). Lineage (GTDB taxonomy): Bacteria > Bacteroidota > Bacteroidia > Chitinophagales > Chitinophagaceae > Sediminibacterium. Next base: position 29,682 of record JBHAFM010000019.1, on the reverse strand, counting down.
CCGTGGTATGCAATGCTTCATAACCGTTGCTTTTAGGGTTACTGAGCCAGTCGCGCAAACGTTCAGGTGAGGGCATGTACTCGTCCGTGATCATGGAATACACTTTCCAGCAATCCTCTTTTTCTTTTTCAGGTGGGGAGTCCAGGATAACACGAATGGCAAAAAGGTCATATACTTCCTCAAATGAAACGCTTTTCTTTTTGATCTTGTTCCAGATGGAATGAATGCTTTTAGGGCGGCCATAGATCTCAAAATTAAATTCTCCTGCCGTGAGCTTTTCTTTCAAGGGCCTGATGAATTCGTTGATATACCGGGTCCTTTCCCGTTTGGTCTCGGCCAGTCTTTTGGCAATTTCGCGATAAGCTTCAGGTTCTAGGTATTTCATCGACAGGTCTTCCAGCTCTGTCTTGATATTGTACAACCCCATCCTGTGCGCCAGCGGTGCGTATACCCAAACGGTCTCGGAAGCAATTTTCAATTGCTTCTCCCGCTTCATATGATCCAGGGTGCGCATATTGTGTAACCTGTCTGCCAGCTTAATCAGTATCACCCGCGGGTCATCGGTCAGTGTCAGCAATATTTTTTTAAAATTCTCCGCCTGCTGGGAGGTATTGGTATCTATTACGTTAGAGATCTTGGTGAGTCCGTCAACGATCCGGGCTATCTCGGTCCCGAATTCCCTTTCCACATCTTCCAGTGTAATATCTGTATCCTCCACCGTATCGTGTAACAATGCACAGATAGTACTGCGCACACCCAGGCCGATTTCTTCCACGCAGATCATGGCAACTGCAATGGGATGTAAGATATACGGCTCCCCGCTTTTGCGGCGCATGGTTTTGTGTGCGTCGGCGGCCATTTCAAAAGCATGGCGTAACAATTCTTTATCGCCCTTTTTCAGTTTGGGTCGCAGGCTTCGCAACAGGGCACGGTAATGCCTGATGATCTCGTTCTTTTCCTGCTCAGGAGTGAGATTATACTTAGGTAAAAAAGGTTCCACGGTGGTTACTTGCGCTTGCTCCATATCATGTACGAAAATACGCAATTAACAGGGGAATCCTGATACGGCTCACGATTCACGATAATTTATATGGCCGGCAAATTCTCCTGTATCGAATGTTATTACCTTTGGTGTATATCATGAGTGAAGCGCCAAAAAAGAAGGTATTCGATTTTTCATTGCTGGGACGGGTTTTCCTTTTCGTAAAACCATACAGGTTGTTCTTCTACCTGAGCATTGTACTGTCCATCCTGATAGCCGTGTTTGCACCTGTCAGGCCATACCTGATCCAGCTGACAGTAGGAAAGGCTACCGGTAAAACCATCTATGTACCGCAGTGGCTGGAAGCTGTTCTTTTTAAAACAGACCTCAACGACGCCACTAAATTCATTATCGCCGTTACCATTTTCCAGGTAGTCTTTTTATTTGTGGAAACAAGCGTTCGTTTTGTTTTCAGTTTTATTACGTCCTGGATGGGACAGAGTGTGGTAAAAGATATGCGTATAACGGTGTACAGGAAGATACTGGGACTCAACCTGCGGCAGTTTGATAAAACACCTATTGGAACACTTACGACACGCACGATCAATGATATAGAAAGCATCAATGATATTTTTTCAGATGGGCTGATACCCATTATTGCAGACCTCCTGACCATTGTTGTTACATTAGGCACTATGTTCTGGATGGATTGGCGGCTGACACTGATCAGCTTGGTGCCTTTTCCGTTGATGATCGTAGCTACTTATTACTTTAAAGAAAGCGTTAACAAGAGTTTTATCCAGGTGAGGAATGCTGTTGCCAGCCTGAATGCTTTTGTACAGGAACATATCACAGGCATGCAGGTGGTACAGGCATTTGCGGCAGAAGAGCGGGAATTCGATAAATTTAAAAAGATCAATGCAGCGCACCGTAATGCCAATATCAAAGCCATTTTTGCCTATTCTATTTTCTTCCCTTTGGTGGAAGTGGTACTGGCGCTTAGTACGGGTTTCCTGGTGTGGTGGATTGCCGGAAAGTCATTGGATGCGGGATTACTGATTGCTTTCATCCTATACCTCAACCAGATATTTCGCCCCCTGCGGGTTATTGCGGATAAATTCAACGTATTACAGATGGGCATGATCGCAGCGGAGCGGGTATTCAAGGTACTGGATAATAAGGACGAGATAGCACCATCCTCCGAAGGAGCCTATCATCCTGCGCATATCAAAGGAGAGATCAGTTTTGAAGAGGTGTGGTTTGCCTATACTGATGAGCATTATGTACTGAAGCAGATTGATTTTAAAGTGAGGGCAGGTGAAACAGTGGCTTTGGTGGGGCATACCGGGAGCGGTAAAACCTCCATCATCAGCCTGCTGAACAGGTTGTATCATATTCAAAAGGGAGTGATCAGGATTGATGGGGTGAATGTGGAAGATTATGAACTGGATGCATTAAGGGGGAATATAGGCGTCGTATTGCAGGACGTATTCCTTTTCTCAGGATCGGTGATGGATAATATTACCCTGCGTAATCCGGCCATAAGCCGGGGACAGGTAATCGCAGCGGCAAAAATGATCGGGGTGCACGATTTTATCATGCAATTACCAGGTGGCTATGATTATGATGTGATGGAGCGCGGCAGTACACTAAGCCTGGGGCAGCGCCAGTTATTATCATTCATCAGGGCACTGTTATATAACCCCTCTATACTGATCCTGGATGAAGCCACTTCATCTATTGATACCGAAAGCGAGCAATTGATCGAAAAAGCGATCGATACCCTTATTGCCGGACGGACCTCTATTGTAATAGCGCACCGGCTTTCTACCATTCGTAAGGCGGATAAAATCATTGTATTGGACAAAGGTGAAATCAAAGAAATGGGCAGTCATGAGGAGCTTTTGCTGCTTGGCGGGTTCTATGCCAAACTGCATGAAATGCAGTTTGCAAAGAAAAAACCGCTAGCGGCCGTGGTAGGGTAACATTTTTCTCATTTTCCAGTCCCCTCCCTCCTTTTTTACCCCCCAGACCCCTATCTTTGCCGCAAATTTCGAGACAGGTATGACCTTCAGAAGTGTACAATCTTTACTGGTAGCGACTTTCAGCCTTTTTTTGATGACTTTTTCCACTGCAATCCGTGCACAGCATGATACTGCTGCCCAGGCTGCAGGGGTGGAAGCAAAGCCTCATGAGAAAAAAGAAGGTGGGTTCAATGTAACCGAAACCATTCTTGAGCATATCAAAGACAACCATAGCTGGCATTTATGGGGACATACTTCTATCCACCTGCCCGTTATCCTGTATTCTGATAAAGGATTGGAAGTATTTTCTTCTTCCAGGCTGGTCAATGAACACCATGAAGAAGTTGTTTATACCGGCAACTATCCATATAAGGTAGTAGCGGGGAAGATCAAAGTGGTAAATACCGATGGAACTGTAGATACAGCAGCCTCTAAAAAGGTATGGGATTTCTCTATCACCAAGAACGTAACTTCCCTGTTGATAACTGTAGCGATTCTTTTATTGGTTTTCTTAAGTGTAGCGTCTGCGTACAAAAAACGAGGGGTGAAGACAGCACCGAAAGGACTGCAGTCATTCATGGAACCCATTATTCTTTTTGTAAGAGATGAAATAGCCAAACCCAATCTTGGCCATCGTTACGCTAAGCACATGCCATTCCTTTTAACCATTTTCTTCCTGATCCTGATCAATAATGTATTGGGACTGGTTCCATTCTTTCCGGGAGGGGCCAATGTGAGCGGTAATATTGCTTTTACGATGACACTGGCAGTTTGTGTGTTCATCGTAGTGAACCTGAGCGGCAATAAAAACTACTGGGAGCATATTTTCTGGATGCCCGGGATGCATTGGAGCATGAAAGTATTCCTGGCGCCTATTGAGCTGATCGGCGTATTCATTAAACCGGTTTCACTGATGATCCGGTTGTTTGCGAATTTGACAGCAGGGCACATCCTGGTATTGAGCCTGATCTGTTTGATTTTCATATTCAAGACAACGGCTGCGTCTGCCGTAGCGGTTCCATTTGCGGTGTTTATCAGCCTGATTGAATTGCTGGTGGCGTTTTTACAGGCGTATATATTCGCTATGCTGAGCGCCATGTATATTGGAATGGCAACGGATGAACATCACCATGAAGAAGCACATCATTAATAAATCTTTTTTCAATAACAATTAAAAACGTAACAAAATGGTAGTAGGAAGTGTTGCCGCAATCGGCGCTGGTTTAGCTGCTATCGGTGCCGGTATCGGTATCGGTCAGATCGGTAAAGGTGCTGTAGAAGGTATCGCCCGTCAGCCGGAAGCTGCTAACGATATCCGTGCAAACATGATCGTTGCTGCCGCCTTCGTAGAAGCGGTTGCCCTGTTTGCTGTGGTAGTTGCCCTGTTGGGTAATGGTTAATCCATTAAAGCATTATGCAGATCCAAAGCAAAGGGCGGAGGATCTGTATAATTTAAAACAACAAACTTTTTTCATAAACAGACGCTTATGTTATTAGAGATAAATCCTTTGGTATTGCCTGATATCGGGCTTGTATTCTGGAGTACGATCGCTTTCCTGGTATTACTTTTTGTATTGCGCAGGTTTGCCTGGAAGCCCATCATGAAAGCCATCAGCGAAAGGGAACAGGGTATCGAGGATGCTTTGGCCAAAGCCGATAAAGTGAAGGCCGAAATGCTGGCATTGCAAAGTGAAAACGAGGCAATGATGGCCAAAGCACGTGAAGAAAGGGCTGCCATGCTGAAAGAAGCAAAGGAAACAGCCAATAAAATGGTGACTGAAGCGAAGGATAAAGCAAAATCTGAATACGACAGGATCGTATCTGATGCACAACAGGCCATTGCTCAACAAAAGAATGCTGCCCTGACCGAAGTGAAAAACCAGGTTGGCTCTTTAGTAGTAGAAGTAGCGGAAAAAGTATTGCGTCGTGAGCTGACCAATAAAACAGAGCAGGAAAATTATATTAAGACATTAGCCGACGGAGTGAAACTGAATTAGCAGTATTCAAATTAATAAGATGCCGAATCCACGTTTAGCAAACCGATATGCCAAAAGCCTGATTGACCTTGCCGCCGAAAAAGGTCAGTTGGATGCAGTGCATACTGATATGCAATATTTACAAGCTGTATGCAAAAACAGCAGGGAGTTTGTTGCGTTGTTGCGTAGTCCCATCATCCGTGCAGACCAGAAGAACAGCATCATCACAGCCGTAACCAAAGGCAAAGTGAGCGATCTTACCGCAGCGTTCAATCATCTGCTGGTGCAAAAAGGGCGTGAGAGCGACCTGCCTGAGATCGTAACCGCATTTGTTGAGCAGTACAACGCACTCATGGGAATCCACAGTGTTACATTGACCACCGCAGTTGCCATCAGCGAAGAACTGAAAAAATCAATCGAACAGAAAGTAAAAGGAGAAAGAGGAGTAGGCGCTATTCAACTGGAAACAAAAACAGATGAAAGCCTGATCGGCGGATTTGTACTGGAATTTGATAACAACCTGATTGATGCAAGTATCCAGCGCGATCTGAAAGACATTAAAAAGCAGTTCCGGCAAAATCAATATATTCATAACATACGATAATCAATAACCATAACTTTTAAAAGTATAGATCATGGTGGACATTAAACCCGACGAGATATCAGCGATACTGAGGCAGCAGCTCAGCAACTTCAATGCATCTGCTGACCTGGAAGAGGTTGGTACCGTATTACAGGTGGGTGACGGTATTGCCCGCGTATATGGCCTGAATGGCGTACGCAGTGGTGAGCTGGTAGAGTTTGAAAATGGTGTAAAAGCCATCGCCCTTAACCTGGAAGAAGACAATGTGGGTGTGGTATTGATGGGTGAAAGCGGAGACATCAAAGAAGGCGCTAAAGTAAAAAGAACAGGCCAGATCGCTTCTATCAAAGTAGGAGAAGGCGTTGTAGGCCGTGTGATCAATACACTGGGCGAACCTATCGATGGTAAAGGCCCTATCGCCGGTGAACTGTATGAAATGCCATTGGAGCGTAAAGCACCAGGTGTTATTTACCGCGAACCGGTTAAAGAACCGTTGCAGACAGGTATCAAAGCGATTGATGCAATGATCCCCATCGGCCGCGGTCAGCGTGAGTTGGTGATCGGAGACCGCCAGACTGGTAAAACAGCCATTTGTGTTGATACTATCATCAATCAGAAAGAATTTTATGATGCAGGCAAGCCTGTATATTGTATATATGTTGCCATTGGCCAGAAAGCATCCACTGTTGCCGGTGTAATGAAAACTTTGACTGATAACGGCGCGATGGCGTACACAACGATTGTTTGTGCTTCTGCATCAGATCCTGCGCCACAGCAGTTCTATGCACCATTTGCCGGTGCAGCGATAGGGGAGTTCTTCCGGGATACCGGTCGCCCTGCCCTGATCATCTATGACGATTTATCCAAACAGGCGGTTGCTTACCGTGAGGTTTCCCTGTTGTTGAGAAGGCCTCCGGGACGTGAAGCGTATGCTGGTGATGTATTCTACCTGCACAGCCGCTTATTAGAAAGGGCTGCGAAAGTGATCAATAATGATGCGGTTGCAAAGAATATGAATGACCTGCCTGAGTCGATCAAACATTTGGTAAAAGGCGGCGGTTCACTGACAGCATTGCCGATCATTGAAACACAGGCGGGCGATGTATCTGCGTATATCCCAACCAATGTGATCTCTATTACAGACGGACAGATCTTCCTGGAAGGTAACCTGTTCAACGCTGGTATCCGTCCGGCTATCAACGTAGGTATCTCTGTAAGCCGTGTGGGCGGTAACGCACAGATCAAATCAATGAAGAAGGTAGCCGGTACACTGAAACTTGACCAGGCTTTATACCGCGAAATGGAAGCGTTCTCTAAATTCGGGGGCGACCTGGACGCTGCTACCAAATTAGTACTTGATAAAGGCGCCCGTAATGTTGAGATCCTGAAACAGCCACAATACACTCCATTCTCCGTAGAAAAACAGGTGGCCATTATTTACCTCGGTACACAAGGCTTACTGCGCGATGTGGCAGTGAAGAAAATGAAAGAATTTGAAGCCCACTTCCTGATGGAAATGGAAAACAAATTACCGGACGTACTGGCCGAATTCAAGAAAGGAAATCTTCCGGAAGATGGAATCAACAAAATGGTGGAACTGGCAAAAGGGCTGATCCCGCAATACAAATAAAAGTTTGATTTTCAAATGATATCGTTAGAAGGCGCTGATTATCAGTGCCTTCTTTTGTTTTAAAGGGAAATGTATGGGTAGAAAAAGAGCGGTAATAATTTGGTTTATAAAATAAACTACTCTATGTTTGTTGTGTTAAAATAAACTGAAATGAAAAAGCTGATCGTGCTGCTGTTTGCTTCTTTAACGGCTGGCTGGATACAAGCCCAGCTAAGGCTGACCGGGAAGGTAAAAGATACAAGGGGGCATATCATGGCCGGAGCAAGCGTAGCTGTTAAGGGCTCTTATGACGGTGGCACTACGGATTCGGCAGGAAATTTTTCTTTTAAAACATTCGAGAAAGGTGAGCAAACGATTGCAGCATCTGCTGTAGGGTATAAAACAGTTGAACAAAAGGTCTCGATCGACAAAAGTCCTGTTGAACTGTCTTTTGCGTTGAAAGAAGAGATCAGCGAATTAAAGGCTGTGACAGTAACTGCCGGAAGTTTTGAAGCAGGCGACAAAAAAAGAGCCGCAACGGTGTTGACTTCCATGGATGTATATACGACCGGCGGTGCCAATGCCGATATCTCTGCCGTTGTTAAAACATTGCCTGGTGCACAACAGGTGGGTGAGCAGGAAGGATTGTTTGTACGCGGCGGGGCCGGCTATGAAGCGAAACAGTTCATAGACGGTACGCTCGTGAACGATCCTTATTACAGCAGTGTGCCCGACCTGGCACAGCGTGGTCGTTTTGCCCCGGCTTTGTTTAAAGGAACTGTATTCAGTACCGGCGGTTATTCTGCTTTGTACGGACAAGCGCTGTCTTCTGCATTGATCCTGGAAAGCATTGATATGCCCGACAGGTCACAGGCCACTGCTTCTATCTCAAGTGTATTCTTAGGCGCGGGATTACAGGAGATTGCAAAAAATAAAAAATCATCGTGGGGACTTGAATATGGCTATACCAACCTGCTGCCTTATTTCGCAGTAGTGCGGCAAAAGCCGGATTATTTTACCATGCCTGAATTTCATACGGCATCAGCCAATTATCGTTTTAAAACAAAAAGGGGTGGCATGGTAAAATACTATACCACTTTTGCTGCCAATCGACTCGGCCTGCGCAGGGCAAATATTGACGACCCTGCTTTAAAGAATGCATTTGGCCTGAAAAACACCAACTGGTACAATAACCTGAGTTGGCGGGAGAACCTGGGTAAAGGATGGAAAATGAACCTTGGCGCCGGTTTCAGTACAGATCACAATGATATCACCCAACAGGTACAGAACCAGGATAACAAGCCGGTTACAACAGGACTTGTGTGGATCGACAGCACAAATTTCAATCTTACAAGCACAGGAAACCTGGCACAGGTTAAAGCAGTGTTTGATAAACGTATCAGCGGTATCAGTGTCATCCGTTTTGGAGGTGAGTACATGTATTTTTATAACAAAATGCATTTCAATAGCCGTTACAGTTTATTGCCTGATCATTTCAAAGCGGTATTCGGTGAGGCAGATCTGTATATCACCAATGATCTTGCAGCCAAGATTGGCGCAAGATTCGAACATTCATCCCTCCTCAGTAAAGCCAATATTGCACCGCGTATATCACTGGCTTATAAAACAGGCAGAAATGGACAAATGAGTATTGCTTATGGAACATTTTATCAGAAACCAGAGAACAGCTATCTCAATTTTACCAGGAATTTTGACTATACCAAGGCCACACATTATATCATCAACTATATCAGGAATACTACTTTACAGACATTCAGGGTAGAGGCATTCTACAAAAAATATGATGACCTGGTAAAAACGTCTCCTGTTTATAATAATAATGGAGCTGGTTATGCAAAGGGTGTTGAATTGTTCTGGAGAGATAAGAAAACATTCAAAGGGCTTGACTACTGGATCAGTTATTCATACCTCGATACAAAAAGGGATTACCTGAACTATCCAAAAGAAATGCAACCCACTTTTGCTGCTGATCATACGGCTTCACTGGTATTGAAACGTTTTGTGAACAAAATCAATACAGGATTTAATTTTACTTATTCCTATGCAACAGGCAGACCTTATTACAACCTGATGTACAACGGAACGAAATACGATATTGCAGACCATGGTAAGACACTCGACTACCATAACCTTGGTTTCAGCATGAATTACATGACTTCAATGGGAAAAGCTTTTGCAGTGATAGTAGCCTCAATGACCAATGTGTTGAACAGTAACCAGGTATTCGGGTACACTTATTCGCATGACGGAGCCCGGAAAGAAGCCATTACACCTCCCGCATCCCAATTCTTTTTCCTGGGTATATTCCTCAGCTGGGGTGTTGACAGGAGACAAGATGCCATCAATAACAATCTATAAAACTCAAACAACATGAAACATTTATTCGTCGTAATAACGATGTTCGTTGCAGGACAACTGGCTGCACAATCAAAGTATGAATCTGGCATGCAAAAAGGCCTGGAGCAACTGCAAGCATCAAAAACAGTGGAGGACATGACCTCAACTTCTGCCTTTTTTGAAAGGATTGCTGATGCAGAAAAAGACAAATGGCTTCCTTACTATTATGCAGCGTATGCTAATTACATCACAGGCTGGATGAATCCTAAAGCGGATAAAGATAAAGTGGCTGAAAAAAGCAAAGACCTGATTGCAAAAGCAGAAGCGATTGAAAAGAACGCAGAAATCTATTGCCTTCGCCAGATGGTGGCTATTCAGCAGATGACTGTTGATCCAATGACGCGCTGGCTGACTTATGGTGCAGAAGCCAAACAGGCGCTGGAAAATGCAAAGCAGGCAGATCCTAACAACCCAAGGATCTATTATCTCGATGGGCAAAGTTTGTTCAGAATACCGGAAGCTTTTGGTGGAGGTAAGGCAGTGGCTAAAAAATCTGCTGAGAAGTCAGTGAAACTTTTTAAAACATTCAAACCTGTTTCTCCATTACATCCTAACTGGGGAAAAGCAGAAGCAGAGAAATTGTTAGCCGACTGTCAGTAACTTAACCCTTTGTTTGCTCGGTTGCACACCAGGGTTCTTTTACCTTTATCATACCAGTGCCTGCAGGTTGCAGGTAAACCATATTACAGGTGAGACTATCCGGGCCAGCCAGGATAGTCTCACTTTTGACAGTAGAAAACAAGCTTATGTCAAACGATCCAGTATACAAGAAAGATGAAACAACGCTCTCTCCGGAGGAAAGCCTGCAGCTTATCCAGTCAATGATCAGTAAAACCAAAGGCGCAGTGGCAGATGATAGTTTCTATTTTTTGATGTGGGGCTGGCTTGTATTCAGTTGTTGCCTGGGTGAGTTTATATTGAAAATATATTTTCAGTATCCCTATCATTATGCCGTATGGTGGCTGATGCCATTGGGTGGTGTGGTTTCTGTAATATATGGTTCGCTGCAATCGAAAATACAGCAAATGAAAACTTTTGTAGAAGAGTCGGTAGATTTTCTCTGGATCGGCCTTGCCCTCGCATTTGTTGCATTGGTAAGTATCAACATTGCCTCAGGTCAATGGCAACATGCATTTACCTATTTTATCCTGCTCTACGCGATCGGAACCTTTATTACTGGCAAACTGATCAGGTTCAGACCATTGATAACAGGGGGACTTATCAATTTTATCCTCGCGATCATTGCCTCAAAATATGATTTTGATTACCAGCTATTGATCGGCGCCCTGGCTATACTGATTAGTTACATCATTCCGGGCCACCTGTTGCGCAGCAGGTATCAGAAACAAAAACGATTGAGCTGAGGGACAGGCAATAAAAAATACTGAAGAGGAAGTTAATGTTTAAAGAACTCGATCCTATATTACATTCCCAGTTAAGACTTGCTGTCATGAGTTTGCTCATTGGAGTAAAGGAAGCTGAATTCACTTTTATCCGTGAAAAGACCAATGCTACAGCCGGAAATCTCAGTGTGCAGTTACAGAAACTGCGGGAAGCTGGTTATATCGAAGTTGTCAAGCAATTCAGAGACAACTACCCCCAAACCACCTGCAAAATCACACCCAAAGGCATCGAAGCTTTTGAAGCGTACGTAAAAGCATTGCAACAGTATTTACAGGCAGGGCGGCCGGATTGAAATCACTTGTATCAATATTATCAACAAAGGGATCGCGAATGCAGCGTTCAGGTGAGCATGAGGGCTACTCATTTCGATCAGCTTTCAGTCTCTTCTGAAAGCCTTTCATCCACCGCGTTGGCAAATATGCGGGCACTCATTTTTCTCATGGGGTTCTGTCGCATTTCTGCATAGCCTAACCGCTTACGAATGATTTGGATGCATTCAAAAGTGGCGGCAATGAAAGAGTTTGGATATGCTTTCCCTTTGCCGGCAATATCAAAAGCAGTACCATGGTCAGGGCTGGTGCGTACAGCATTGAGGCCGGCGGTATAGTTCACTCCTTCACCAATGGCTAATGATTTAAAAGGAATCAGGCCCTGGTCGTGATACATAGCAAGCACAGCATCAAATTTTTCATGTTGGCCACGGGCAAAGAAAGCGTCGGCGCTATAAGGTCCAAAGGCCAGCATATTGTGCTTGGCATCTTTAATGGCAGGCTTGATAATGGTTTCCTCCTCATTGCCTATCAAACCTTCATCACCGGCATGCGGGTTGAGTCCGAGTACAGCAATTTTAGGCCTGTCAATACCGAAATCTTTCTGCAGGCTGCTATTCATGATCCTCAGCTTACTCAGGATGTTTTCGCGGGTAATATGTTTTACCACGTCGGCAATGGCTACATGCTCTGTTACTAATCCAACACGCAGGTTCTCGGCAACCATGAACATCAATGCGTCATTTACCCCAAATAGCGCTTTTAGGTAAGGCGTATGTCCACTGTAATTGAATGTTTCTGATTGTATGTTCTTTTTATGGATAGGAGCGGTAACGAGCCCGTGTATCTGCCCGTTTTTCAGTGCATTCGCAGCGTCCTGCAAAGAGAGCAATGCATACTTGCCACCGGTTTCATTCAGCTGACCAGGTGTAATGTCCACTTCTTCTTCCCATGAATTGTAAATATTCACCTGCTTGGAGTTGAGGCGGGTGAGATCTTTTCCACTTGTATAATTGAAATTGATATCGGGTAGGCTCTTGCGATAGAAATTCATGCTTTTATTACTGGCAAAAACAACAGGCGTGCAAAAATCGAGCAGGCGATGGTCAGAAATGGTCTTTATAATCAATTCAAGTCCGATACCATTCAGGTCGCCGCAGGAAAATCCAATAACGGGCTTTTGCAGTTCATTACTCATTCGCGCGAATTTAGGCAGTAAAAGTACGGATAATAGTCCATGTGCAGTGGCCAACGGCGCTAGACTAGCTGTCGGTGACCAGTTCCTTCCAAATCATGTACTTTTGCGACAATGCAGTACACGCTTAAAAAATCGCTCGGACAGCACTTTCTCAAAGATGAAAGCATCTGTAGAAAAATTATTGCAGCATTGCAGGAGGATGGATTTGAACAGCTGATAGAAGTAGGCCCCGGGGGCGGAGCCCTGACAAAATACCTGTTACAGTTGCCAGGTATTGATTTTAAAGCAGTGGAACTGGATGATGAAAAAGTGGCTTACCTGGAACATACTTATCCCCTTATTAAAGGAAAGATCATACATGAAAGCATCCTGGATGTGAGCATGCCTTTTCCAACCGATTTTACAGTCGTAGGCAATTTCCCCTATAATATTTCTTCGCAGATACTGTTCAGGATATTGGAGTGGAAAGAAAGAGTACCGGTGGTAATTGGCATGTTTCAAAAAGAAGTGGCACAACGTGTAGCTTCCGGCCCCAACAGTAAAGAATATGGTATATTAAGTGTATTGATACAGGCCTATTACGATGTAGAGTATTTATTTGATGTAGACCCGCAGCATTTTACTCCGCCCCCAAAAGTGGTGAGCGGGGTCATACGGTTGAAACGCAGAAGTACGAAATATGACGTGAAAAGTGAACGTGCTTTTTTTGTGCTGGTCAAAGCTGCCTTTAACCAGCGGCGGAAAATGCTCCGCAATCCGTTGAAGGGATTGTTTGACAAGGAAATACTGCAGGAAACAATATTCAGTAAGCGTGCTGAACAGCTTAGTGTTGCTGATTTTGCTGAACTGACGTTCAAGATGAAATAATGTTGGATAAGAGAAAAAAGACACAAAAAACAATAACACAGTAGATTTGAAACCCAAAGTAATTATTACAGCTAAAGTACATGATTATCTTTTGCAACGCCTGAATGAAGCGAACTATGAGATAATATACCAACCTGCTGTTATGTATGACGAATTAGGTGGTATGATCGGGGAAGCGGCAGGTTTGATCGTTACAACAAGGCTGAAGATCGACAAGCCTATGCTGGACAAAGCGACGCAGTTGCAATGGATTGGCCGGTTGGGGAGCGGAATGGAATTGATTGATGTGGCCTACGCAGAAACGAAAGGTATCAGGTGCGAGAGCAGTCCCGAAGGCAACCGCAACGCCGTAGCAGAACAAACCATTGGCATGCTATTAAGCCTGATGAACAGGATCAGCAGCAGTAACCAGGAAATAAGGGAAGGGAAATGGTTGCGTGCTGAGAACCGTGCGGATGAATTGAGTGGCAAAACGGTTGGTATCATTGGCTTTGGTAATACTGGTGGCGCTTTTGCAAAACTGCTTTCTTCTTTTGATGTGACCGTATTAGCTAACGACAAATACAAATCTGACTTTGCAAAAGGACACGTGCACGAAGCGGGTGTAGAACAAATAGCCCGCTATGCAAACGTGGTGAGCCTGCATTTACCATTGACGGAAGAGACTTTTCATTTTGCGGATGACACTTTTTTCAAAGCGTTGGAGAAAAAACCTTATTTCCTCACTACCTGTCGCGGAAAAGTTACAGATACAAAGGCGCTGATCAGGGCTTTACAGGAAGGAAATATCAAAGCGGCGGCCTTGGATGTGCTGGAAAATGAAAAACTTGATACCTATACGCCAGAAGAAAAAGCAAATCTTGACTGGCTGCTGGCACAACCCAATGTGATCATTACTCCGCATATTGCAGGCTATAGCCATGAAGCATTTTATAAAATGGCGAAAGTGGTGTTGGATAAACTAAAGATATAAGGTAAATACCCCCTTTTTTAATCATCCACATTTTTAAGTTAACTAAATTTTAACAAGTATATCTACTTGGTAGTGAGTAGTTAATTAAGAATTGACGGCTATTTGACAAGTTATCTTTTCCGCAACAACCTCAATCAGCCAATGAATAGGAAAATAGGGAAGAATTTTTTAATTTTGGGATTCTGCAACGCTGCAATCAAATGTGGCGTTGTATTTTTTTTACCCTTTTTAAACCGAAAGAGTATGAGTGACGCTAACATGTACGTTACCAAGGAGACATTTGACAAGATGCGGGAAGAGTTGCAGAGGATGAAGTCGGTTGACCGTCCTGCTGCCTCCAGAGCCATTGCCGAAGCGCGGGAAAAAGGCGATTTGAAGGAAAATGCAGAATACGATGCGGCCAAAGAGGCGCAGGGCATGCTTGAGGCCAAAATTAAGCAGCTGGAAGGTGCTATTGCCAATGCCAAGATCGTTGATACAAGTGATATTGATACCAGTAAGGTAACCATCCTTACCAAGGTGACTATTACCAATATAGCCACTAAGAAAACGTTCACTTACCAGATTGTGGGAGAAAAAGAGGCCGACCTGAAAGCAGGCAAAATCTCTGTGGGCTCTCCGATCGGCAAGGGCCTCCTGGGTAAAATTAAAGGAGAAGTGGCAGAAGTACAGGCCCCTACCGGGATTATGAAATTTAAAATCGAAAATATTACCGTGTAGAAAAACCTGGAATTTTCAAATTGGGAAATTGTTTTACAACGCCGGTCAAAGACCGGCGTTTTCTTTTGTATTTTGCCTAAAATTCTTTTCCCATCATGACTATTTTCTCCAAAATAATAGCGGGTAAGATCCCTTCGTATAAGATAGCGGAAAACGACCGGTTCTTTGCTTTTCTTGATATTTTTCCCTTGGTAAAAGGACATGTGCTGGTTATACCCAAGATTGAAACAGATAACCTGTTTGACTTATCAGATGATTACCTGTCGGGCATCCTGGTATTTGCCAGGCCAATTGCCAAAGCAATTGAGCGATCTTTTCCCTGCAACCGTTGTGGTATCAGCGTTGTAGGAATTGAGGTTCCGCATGCTCATGTACACCTGATTCCTATTAATAATGCAGATGATCTGAATTTTACAAGAGGGAAGCTGAAGTTGTCGCCGGAGGAATTAGAAGAAACGCAAAAGAAAATCCTGAACCAATTAGCAATAGGGGGACAGGTAGTACGTGGTTTGTAGTGAATGGTTATTTCTTTATTCTTGCCGGGTTCTTCAAAATAAAATCATCCCATCCTTTAAACCCCTTTGCAACTTTTCCGAGTAGTGAAGATGTCTGATAATGATGACATAGCGCAACAGCAAGCGCATCTGTAGCGTCAAGATATTGAGGTTTTTCTTCAATGTTAAGAATGCGCTGAAGCATTTTCCATACCTGGTCCTTATCGGCGTTGCCATTACCGGTAATGGATTGTTTTACCTTCTTAGGTGAGTATTCAGTTACTTCCAATCCGGCCTGCATGGCAGCTGCAATAGCCACTCCCTGTGCCCTCCCCAGTTTTAGCATACTCTGCACATTTTTGCCAAAGAAAGGAGCTTCAATGGCAAAACTGACCGGGTGGTATAACCTGATCAATTCACCAACCCTGGTATGGATCATTTCCAGTCTTGCATAAATATCTTTTTGCTGCGTGAGTTTTAGGACATCCATCAGCAACACCTGCGGCTGCCCTTTTTCTGCACGCAGTAATGCAAACCCCATTACCTGTGTGCCGGGGTCTATTCCAAGTATGATCTCAGCGCGTTTCATTCTTTGGTGAAAGTACGATATTAGATTGTTAGGTGACAGCTGTTGGATATTGCCTTCCTGGCAGCTATGCATGATCTTTTTTCTTCAAATTTCCATGCGATCACCGTTCTTTGCATAGACGATCAAAATCCGGCGGTCCTGAACAGAAACCTTAAAATATTCTTTAACTATTTTATCGGCCCCATACTTTTTGTATGGCTTTCTTATTCCATCTACCAGCAGGTACGAAAACAAGGCAACTTACAGCAGTCGTGGCAACTGATTATATCATCTTTTACCGGGCCGCAGTGGTGGAAACTGGGGGTTGCTGTATTGCTCATGCCGGTAAATTGGGGTATTGAAGCGTGTAAATGGCAACTATTGGTTAGCCGCATACAGGCTATTTCTTTCCTGAAATCATTTCGCGCCATTTTTGTCGGACAGGCATTGGCATTCAATACACCCAACAGGGTCGGCGAGCCTGCCGGCAGGGTCATGTACCTGGAAGAAGGAAACCGATTGAGAGGCATTGTTTTATCGATCGTGGGAAGCATGAGCCAGATGATCGTTACTTTTGTGATTGGCTTAGCAGGCTTAATATACCTGCGTTTGTTTCTGCTTAAGACAACTCATCAGCTGGAAGGGCTATCAATTTTCTGGTTAGATGGTTTAATGTATGCTATTACTATCGGCACTGTTTTGCTTATCCTGATGTATTTTCGCCTTTCCTGGCTGATACGCCTGCTTGAAAAAATACCGGTTGTAGCCAGGCATCGCTTCTTTGTAGAAAAACTGGAAGATTTCCACTGGAAGGTGTTAACAAAAATTTTACTTCTTTCGGCCAGCCGCTATGTTGTATTTGTGGTACAGTATGTGCTGCTTCTGCAGGTGTTTGAAGTACATATTCAATGGATAGATGCAGCTTCATTGGTCTGTGTGATGTTTCTCGTCTTGGCAGTATTGCCTACTATTGCGCTGGCAGAACTGGGCTTTCGCGGAAAGCTCAGTATCCAGTTATTTGGATTGTTAAGCGTAAATACAATAGGCGTCATTGCAACGGCTGCAGGTATCTGGATCATTAATCTTATTCTTCCGGCGATAGCCGGAACTTTGTTTATATTGGGTATCAGATTATTCAAAAACAAATAAGTACACGCGTGTGAAAAAACTGTTGGTCTTACTGGTAATGACACTGGCGCTGCAACCCGTATCTGCGGGCGATGATTTTTGTGGTATCCGTAACCTTTCTTTCAAAGACGGAGAGAGTATTTCATTCAATGTTTTTTATGCTGTTATGGGCATTTATATTAATGCGGGTAGTGCAAATTTTACAATTTCATTAGACAGGGTGAATAACAAGCCTGCTTACCATATCGCAGGGACGGGGAGTTCCAATACAAGCTACGACTGGATATTCAAAGTGCGCGACCGGTACGATAGCTATATTGATACGGCCAACCTGCAGCCATTAAAATTTATCAGGAATATTGATGAAGGGGGATATAAAAAATATGAGAACATTACGTTTAACCAGGAAACCAATACTGCCATAACAACCAATGGCGTATTTAAGGTGCCCAATTGCATCCAGGATGTACTGAGCTCCATTTATTACGCACGTAATATTGATTTCAGCCAATATAAACCGGAAGATAAAATACCTTTTACCATGTTCCTCGACAATGAAGTGTACAACCTGTACATCAAATACATGGGTAAAGAGATCGTGAAAACAAAATACGGGAAGTTCAGGGCCATTAAATTCAAACCCCTGCTAGTAAAAGGGACACTGTTCCAGGGCGGAGAAAAAATGACCGTATGGGTAAGTGATGATCTTAATCACATACCATTGCGTATCGAAAGCCCCATCGTAGTCGGAAGTGTAAAAGTAGATATGATGCAATACCGTAATCTGCGTTATCCGTTAAGTTCAATGTTGAGTTTCAAATAACTGACCGGTTAAGCCGCTCTTGCTGCCCCGTTGATCCTTTCAGAGGCCCGGCCTAATAAACGCGATCGCCTGTAAATGATTTTACAGATAACAGTAATGATCAGGGTAGCAAGGAGCATACCTGCTAACAAGCCCAACAATAGCGAATTATACAATTGCTGGCCTTTATAGGCACATAAGACAACAGATACGCCGGATATAATGCCGGAAATCGCTGCTATTACCGCATTCTCTGTCCTGTTGGAGATCTCGATCCTGGCATGACAGGAATCGCAGTTCGTGGCGGAGAAATTGTAGAGTAACACAAATTTTTTGAAGGATATCCGTTCACCGCAGTTCGGACATCCGGCTACATGGTTCTTCGACATTGGATTTTAGATTTAGTGTGACAAGGAAATAGGGGGGAAATTACCAGTTATAAGGGCATCCGATTGTAGGGGAACATCGAATTTATACGGTGTTTTCACTAGAAATGATGCGTGTAAAACCGTGTATTTCACTACAAGGCTGGCAGGGGTTACAATGTTGCCACGCTGAATAATTCGCGATGGCGGATGCCCTTTTCGGTTAGCTGTAAGGTGCAACACTCCTGTAAAGGGTCATGTTCGAAATAAAGTATGTAGTTGTTTTCTATCGCTTCCTGTAGGAAACTTCTCTTTTCGTGTAGTGTTACGAGTGGTTGCATGTCATAAGCCATCACGTATGGAATGGGAATATGGGCAACGGAAGGAAGCAGATCGGCCATGTAAACCAGGGTATTATCCTTGTACCTGATCTGCGGAAGCATCATTTTTTCGGTATGCCCGCTCACAAAACGGATGCTGATATGATCGGTAAAACCAGCAGTTGCCAATTGCCCTTTATCGTCAAAGTCAGCAGAAGGCACATCAATAAATTGTAACTGCCCGCTTTGCTGTATCGGCAAAATGTTTTCTTTCAGAAAAGAAGCTTTTTCCCGCTCATTGGGTTGAACGGCCCATTGCCAATGCTGTTCATTGCTCCAGTAAATGGCATTTTTAAAAGCAGGCACCAATTGATCACCTTGTCTTATGATACTGCCACCGCAGTGATCGAAATGCAAATGGGTGAGCAGTACATCTGTAATATCATCTTTTGAAAAACCATGTTTAGCCAAAGCAGTATCCAGTGTGTTATTGCCATGCAGGTAATAATGGCCAAAGAACCTGGCATCCTGCTTATCACCCATACCTGAATCAACCAATACAAGCCGGTTACCGTCTTCTATCAGCAGGCAACGCAGGGCCCAGGAGCACATGTTGTTTTCATCGGCAGGATTCAGTTTGTTCCACATGCTTTTGGGAACCACGCCGAACATTGCGCCGCCATCTAATTTAAAATGGCCACTGTTAACCGTATAAAGCTTCATCTGGGTTATTTTTCAGTCTGCGATTGGTTATAGAAGCAAAGATCAGTAATATTAGGCCTGCCACAAAGAATACGACCAGGGCAAGTACGGAGTTGCGCTGCGTGCGGGATAATTCGTTGATATAGCCAAAACTGAACATGCCAATTACAATAGCTATTTTTTCTGTAACGTCATAAAAACTGAAAAATGAAGTAGTGTCTTTTGTTTCGGGCATCAGCTTGGCATAAGTACTGCGGCTGAGTGATTGTATGCCGCCCATGACAAAGCCAACCAAAGTAGCCAATCCATAGAACTCATAAATACCATTCCTGGGTAATAAATAACCCAAAACGCAAATGACGATCCATATCACAATCGTTACCATCAATGCCCTGAAATTTCCTACCCTGTCTGAAAGTTTTGCAACCAGGTAAGCCCCCGGTATGGCTACCAATTGGATGATCAATATGGAAATAATAAGGTTGGTAGTGGGAATATTCAATTCACTCTTACCATATAATGTAGCGGCAAGCATTACTGTCTGTACACCCATATTATAGAAGAAAAAAGCGCCGAGGTATCTTTTTAAGACAGGCAGGTGTGTTAACTGTTTCCACACTTTGCTCAGTTCTTTATAACCATTGGTTAAAATACTGCCTCTGGTGCTGCTGCCCGCCGGGGTTCCCTTGGGTAACCTGCTTAAAGAAAACTGACCAAATCCCCACCACCATATGCCTACCAGTAAGAAAGAGAGCTGTGATGCTTTGCCCGTAGTGATACCGAATTTTTCAGGCATCAGCACAAATACAAAACAGATCACCTGTAATATAACACTGCCAATATAACCCAGTGCATATCCTTTGGCACTTACACGATCCTGGTCCTCTGGTGCAGCGATTTCCGGCAGATAAGAATTGTAAAACACGAGACTGCTCCAAAAGCCTATGCAGGCAATGATCATGCAGGCAAGTCCATAACCAAGGTTATGACTGTCATAAAAATACAAAGCACTGCAGGCAATACTTCCCATGGTACAGAAAAAGAAAAGGAAGGTCTTTTTATTGCCTTTATAATCGGCTATGGAAGACAGCAAAGGCGACATAATTGCTACGATCAGGAAAGCGACAGCAAGGGCATAATTATAAAGCGAAGTGTTCACGAATGCTCTTCCGAATAAATGTACCATATCGTTGCCGGTGGCATCATTGCCATCGCCGGTAACGGCTTCATAATAGGCGGGGAAAATAGTGGAAGTAATGACAAGGTTATACACGCTGTTGGCCCAGTCGTACATGGCCCAGCCTGTAATCACCTTTTTAGAAGCAGTCTTCATGTAACTGATTTTATTATTAATGGAAAAGCGTCGGAAACACCTATTTATTTCAGGTAACCGGTCAACACCAATACCAATAAGATAGCACCAACAATGACCCGGTACCAGCCAAATAGCCTGAACCCGTGTTTCTGCAGAAAACCAATAAAGAATTTAATGGCAAGCAGGGCTACCAAAAAAGCTACCAGGTTACCAATTCCAAGGGCCATCAGGTTGTGTTTGTCCTTCAGCATTTCAGGGTGCTCTTTATATGCTTTCAATAGTTTATAACCAGTTGCAGCTGCCATTGTGGGTACCGCCAGGAAGAAAGAAAATTCGGCCGCCAGCTTACGGGTTAATTTTTGCTGCATACCACCAATGATACTGGCTGCACTGCGGCTGGTTCCGGGAATCATGGCAAGGCACTGCCAGATACCAATGATAAAAGCTTTTGACAGGCTGATATTTTCTTCCTGCTCAACAGTCGCTGGTTTTTTAAATAGCTGGTCAATGAATAAAAGTACAAAACCACCTAGGAGCAGCATAACAGCAACTGTTAATGGACTCTCCAATAATGCATCAATTTTCTTGGAGAAAAGGAACCCCAGTATTAATGCAGGTATGACTGCCACGATCAGTTTAATGTAAAAGTTCAAACGATTGAGCGCGAAGAACTTTTTCCGGTAAAGAACCACTACAGAAAGTATGGCGCCTAACTGGATGGCTATTTCAAATAACTTGGTAAAATCATCCTGTGCAATACCAAGAAATGAACTTACAATAATCATGTGACCGGTAGAGGAAACAGGAAGAAATTCTGTAAGCCCTTCTACGATCGCGATGATGATAGATTCGAAAATACTCATGGGAATGGTTTATTGTTTGGGATTTGTTGTTTGTGGTTGAAAAAGGATGGGTAAATGTAATGATTTGAAAAGGATAGAAACAAAAAAAGCGGCATTATGCCGCTCACTATTTTATCCGGCCACAAACCTCCGGGCAGCAGACTGTAAACTATATATCTGTTGTTGGTTTGGCTTTCTTGAAGATGGCATAAATCTCAATCACCAGTCCCAGTACAATAATAATGGGCGCAAGTGTAACACGGGTAAAACTGTATACCTCTTTGGTATCGAATACCTGCGGGTCATTGCTTTTGCCACCGCTCATCAGGAAGAAGCCCAAGGCAACAATTACTCCGCCAATCAGCATCCAGGTAAGGTTTTCCTTCGCAAATAATGGTGGGGCCGGGGTCTTTTTTTGTTCACTCATTGCTTGATATTATTTAAAGATTACAAGATAGGGGTTTCAATACAGGTCGTCCAATTTCATTTTCAGGTATTTCAGCACGCTTCTGTGTGTGCTGTATACAGAAATACCTACACCCAGTACAACCAGGCCGCCAAACAATATCAGGGTAAGTTTGCTATCGCGGATGGCCCTCAATTGCGGGAACTGGCTTTCGGCCCATCCGATCAGGGCAAAAAGTACTGCAAGGGCAATACCCGAACTGATCAACCCGTTGATCAATGCTCTTATATTCAGTGGCCTTGCTATAAAACTCTGCGTTGCACCCACCATTTGCATGGTCTTGATCAGGAAACGATTACTGAACATGGCTAAACGGATGGTATTATCGATGCTTATAATGACGATGATCGACAATACGATGGCGACAACGAGAAAAATGAGCCCGATCTTGGAGGTACGCTCATTCAGGTTGGTCACTAAACTTTGTGGATATTGAAGCTCGGTGATTTGATTGCCGTAGGCCGACATAAGCTCGTTTGAAAGTTTAGCCAGGCTATCCTTATTCACATAACTTGCCCTGGCATAAAAGTCAATACTTTCAGGCAAAGGGTTAACATCCAGTATCTTAGCCCAATCCTCATTATTCTCCTTATTCCAGATCAGTTTAGCGGCATTTTTGTCAACATAAGTTACATTCCTGGCATAAGGCCTGGAAGCAATGAACTGTTGTATCTGGCCAATGGTATCTTTATTCAGGGTGCGCAGGTAAGCGCTCATACGGATATCTTCTTTCAACGCATTGCCGACTGAGTTAATATTCAAAAAGAACCAGCCCATAATACCCATGATCAGCAATACCAGGGCTACTCCTACTATGCTGTAGATATAATTGGGTTTACTGCGTTTGAGCGACGATTTTCCTGTAACTGCCATGCTATAAAATTTTGTACGCTTCCCCTTTCCCGAGGTGATGCAAATGTAGGGTTTTGAAGTCTAAACGCTTACATTTGCAACCATTCTAACGATCATTTTGCTTTTGAAAATATACCATTCCGGCCGGAATTGGGTTAAAGATTTGTTAGGATTATTTTATCCGGCACAATAAAATACCCTGCCCGGAACCAGAACATAACAAGAATATAGCATAATAAGATGGAATACAATTTCAGAGAGATCGAAAAAAAATGGCAGGCACATTGGAAAGCAACGAATGCCTACCAGGTGAGTAATGAAAGCAGCAAACCCAAATTCTATGTGCTGGATATGTTTCCCTACCCGAGCGGGGCGGGGTTGCATGTGGGGCATCCACTGGGTTTTATTGCTTCAGACATTTACACCCGGTTTAAAAGACTGAAAGGGTTCAATGTATTGCACCCGATGGGTTATGACGCTTTTGGGTTACCTGCAGAGCAATATGCCATGGAACATGGGGTGCATCCTGCAGTCAGCACAGCCCAGAATATCAATAATTTCAGACAACAATTGGATAATATTGGGTTTAGTTATGACTGGAGCCGCGAGGTGCGCACCAGCGATCCATCCTATTATAAATGGACGCAATGGATCTTCCTGCAATTGTTCAACAGTTATTATAACCGCTTAACGCAGAAGGCTGAACGCTTAACGGAGTTGACGGTACTGTTTGAGAAGGAAGGCAATGCAAAGCATGTATGTCCCGGTGACCCTGCTATTCAGTTTACCGCAACCGAATGGAACAGTTATTCTGAAAAGCAGCAGCAGGATATTTTGATGAATTACCGCCTTGCCTTTTGCGGTTATGGCGAAGTGAACTGGTGCGAGGCATTAGGAACAGTACTGGCCAATGATGAAGTGATCAATGGGGTGAGTGAAAGAGGCGGGTACCCGGTAGTGAAAAAGAAACTGCGCCAATGGTATTTGCGTATCACCGAATACGCAGATCGTTTATTGGAAGGGCTTGATACCATTGAGTTCAGTGACGCGATGAAAGAAATGCAGACCAACTGGATCGGCAAGTCTTCAGGAGCAGAGGTTAGTTTCAAACTTCAGACTTCAAATCCGGAACATAACAATGGTGATTTACAGCTCCATGTCTATACTACCCGCCCCGATACCATTTTCGGCGTGGACTTTATGGTAGTAGCCCCAGAGCATGAATTGATTGAACAGATCACTACTGCAGAACAAAAACAGGCAGTGGACGCGTATATTGCTTACGTGAAAAGCCGCAGTGAACGTGAGAGGCAGGCGGAGAAGAAAATTACCGGCGCTTTTACCGGGGCTTATGCATTGAATCCTTTTAACGGGAAACAGATTCCCGTCTGGATATCAGAATATGTACTGGCAGGTTATGGTACCGGCGCTATTATGGCGGTACCATGCGGCGATGAACGCGATTTTAAATTTGCACAGCATTTTAATATCCCTGTTACCAATATCATTGGCGATGCATTTAATGGAACCGAAGCCAATGCGACCAAAGATGCAAAATTGACCAACAGTGAGTTTTTAGATGGTATTGTTATGCGTAACGCGATGGGCATAGTCATTGAGAAACTGGAAGCATCAGGCATCGGAAAAAGAAAGATCAACTATAAAATGCGCGATGCTGCATTTAGCAGGCAACGCTATTGGGGCGAACCATTTCCTGTTCAATGGAAGCAGGGTATTGCCGTGCCGTTGAACGAAAATGAATTGCCGTTGTTATTGCCGGATGTGGAAAGTTATAGCCCCGGCCCGGAAGGAGAAGGTCCGTTGGCCAATATACCGGAATGGGTGGCGAAAGAATTAGAGACGAATACCATGCCCGGTTATGCCGGTTCCTCCTGGTATTTCCTCCGTTATATGGACCCGCATAATGAAAAGACATTCTGCGACAGGAAAGTGAGTGATTACTGGAACCAGGTAGACCTTTATATTGGTGGTACAGAACATGCAGTTGGACATTTATTATACAGCCGTCTCTGGACAAAAGTATTGCATGATCTCGGCCATATCGGGTTTGATGAGCCTTTCAGGAAATTGCTGAACCAGGGGATGATACAGGGATCAAGCCGTTTTGTGTACCGGATCAGGGGTACGCAGCAATATGTGTCTGCCGGATTAGTCCATCAATATGAAGTAGATAAACTGCATGTTGATGTGAACCTTGTAGATGGACTGGAACTGGATACTGAAGCATTCAAAAACTGGAAGCCCGACTTTACCAACGCCACATTTATCCTGGAAGAAGGTAAATACATCTGTGGTGCAGAAGTCGAAAAGATGAGCAAGTCTAAATTCAACACGGTGAACCCGAATATATTGGTTGATAAATTCGGTGCCGACACTTTCCGCATGTATGAAATGTTTCTCGGACCTGTAGAACAGAGTAAGCCATGGGATACCAAAGGCATCGAAGGCGTACACCGTTTCCTGAAAAAATTATGGCGCTTATTCTTTGATGAAGTGAAAGGTAAATTGTGGACAGAGGAGCAGCCTACACCGGAAGAACTGAAAGTGCTCCATCGTACGATCAAAAAGATTGAAGATGATACCGAGCGGTACAGTTTCAATACGGCAGTGAGCACTTTTATGATCTGCGTAAATGAGCTGAGTGATCTCAAATGCCATAAGCACGAAGTACTGCAATCGCTCCTTATTTTATTAACGCCCTATGCTCCTCATACGGCAGAAGAGTTATGGCACCAGTTGGGAAATAAAGGGTCTGTGTTAGACGCAATTTATCCTGCGTTCAATGCTTCCTACGTAACTGAATCTGCCAAAGAATATCCTGTCAGCATCAATGGCAGGGTACGCACCAATATGACAATCGCACTTGATGCTGCGCAGGAGCAGGTGCAGGAAATGGTATTGAGCAACGAACTTGTTCTGAAATGGATGGACGGCAAACCCCTGAAGAAATTTATTTTTGTAAAAGGGAAGATGATTAATGTAGTGATATAAGCAATGGCATATACGCCGGCTTCCTTACCTTCATCCCCCTAAAACTGAAAAAATGAGAAGTCCCTTATTGCTCTTATGTATGATGGCGTCACTTACATTTACACAAAGCCAGGCCCAGCAGAAGCGTTTTATTGCCAATGATTTACTCGCGAATAAACTGCCCGATCATTTCTTTGATTCTCTCCCTGCTGTTATCAAGTGGGTGGACGATGAACACGTGATACTGAACAAACGAGCACATCCCGGGGCCATGAAGCAAAATTACCTGCTGGATGTTACTACGGGCGGGATGACTGAAACCCGGGAAGGAGACGTGATTCCTGCCAGTGCTGCTGAGCATGCATTGTGGGGCCGCTATGTCTTTGTAAAAGACAATGACCTTATTTACCGCAATAATGGTGTTAACAGAAAGCTTACAAATGACAAAGACGAAGAAAAGAATCCAACATTCTCTCCGGACAGCAACTATGTAGGCTACACAAAAAATAATAATCTCTATACGTATAATCTCATCACCAATAAAGAAACACAGTTAACGACTGATGGCAGCAGTACCACGCTGAACGGTTATGCCAGCTGGGTCTATTATGAAGAGATATTTGGCCGGCCTACACGCTACCGTGCATTCTGGTGGAGTCCCGATAGCAGGAAACTGGCTTATATGCATTTTGATGAAAGTATGGTACCAATGTTTCCTATTTATGTAAGCGAAGGGCAGCATGGTTATCTTGAACAGACCCGTTATCCTAAAGCCGGAGATAAAAATCCCGAAGTTAAAATCGGTATTGTTAATCCAGATGGAGGGAATACGGTATGGGCCGATTTTAATGCGCAGGATGACCAGTATTTCGGCTGGCCAATATGGCGCCCGGGAACCAATACATTGTGGTTACCATGGATGAACCGCAATCAGAATAACCTGAAGATATACGAAGTAGATACAAACAACGGAACCAGAAAAGAGGTATACAATGAAACACAAAAGACATGGATTGACCTGGAAGACAGGGTGGGTGGACGTGTTAACTTCATGGCAGATGGTCAAAGCTTCATTGTGCAAAGCGACCAGACGGGCTGGAACCAACTCTATATGTACCATATAGATGGCACACTGAAACATACGATTACCAATGGCAGGTTTACCATACTTGGTATCAAACTGATTGACGAAAAAAATCAATTGATCTACTTTATTGCACGTGGACGGGAAAATACGGCGCGTATCGATTTGTACAGCGTGAAGTTTGATGGCTCAGGACTCAGGCGCCTCAGTTTTGGCGATTATAACCATGCACAAATAAGTCTTTCGCCCAATGGTAAATATTTTATCACCACATATAGCAATGCCACCACACCCAATCGAATGACAGTAGTGGACAACAATGGAAAGATCGTTCGTGAACTGGGCAATATGAAAACAAAGGAGGTAGATGCGTATACATTGGCCAGAACAGCATTGATCCGTATTAAAAGCGCTGATGGATTATATGAACTTCCCGCGCTGGTAACCTGGCCCGTCCATATGGATCCTCAAAAAAAATACCCTATGCTCATCAGTATTTATGGTGGCCCGAATGCAGGCACCGTATGGGATAGCTGGAACTGGAGCCCTATCCGCCAGTTCTATGCCAATGAGGGGCTGATACAGGTTTCATTTGATCATAGAGCCAGTGGACAGTTTGGTAAAGAAGGGGTGAATTATATGTTTCATAACCTTGGGTATTGGGAGATGGCGGACTATAAAACAATGGCCCAATGGTTCATCAAAAACGGGCAGGCTGATCCTGCTAAAATAGCGATCACCGGTTTCAGCTATGGTGGCTATATGAGTTGTTATGCATTGACTTATGGCGCAGATGTGTTTACGCATGGCATGGCAGGAGGCAGTGTGGTGGACTGGCAACTGTATGACAGTCATTATACAGAGCGTTACATGGGTACGCCACAAAATAATCCTGAAGGGTATAAGACCAGCAGCGTGTTATCGCATGTTGACAGATACAAAGGGGTATTGCAAATTGTGCATGGTACTATTGATGACAATGTACACATGCAAAACAGTCTGCAATTAATAAGTGTATTACAGGATAAAGGAAAAGACTTTGAGTTCATGCTCTACCCCGGGGGCAGGCATGGATGGGGTAACCTGCCTGCAAAAAACAATCATTTCAGCAACCTGAAAACGAAATTCGTCTACAGGTATTTGCTGCAGAAACCAATTCCGAAGGGGTTGCTGAAATGATAGGCCTCACGATCATCATTACCAGGGTAATTCTTCTCCCAGGTGTATGTACTTGCCTGAAGGACCATTTGCGTCAAGCAGGGCTAATTGCACGGATGTTTTAGCGCCGTCAGCCACTACCATGGGTGCTGCATCAGTACCCATATCTGTCTTAACCCAACCCGGATGTGCGGCATTGACTTTTACAGGTGTACTGGATAAAGCCGCTGCGAGGTGGATGGTATAAGCATTCAACGCTGTTTTGGATGTATCGTAGGCAAAAAGCTTGGAACCATAAATCGGCGAAGAGGGGTCATTGTGCAGTGTAAGCGAACCCAGGATACTACTCAGGTTTACGATACGGCCCGCTTCACTTTTAAGGATCAGTGGCAGTAAAGTATTGGTGAGTTTTACCACGTTAAAGAAGTTTGTATCGAGGGTGGCACGCAGTAGGTTGTCTGTAATGGTGGTAGTGGTATTCACGCCCCATTCAGCACTCTCTACTTGTATACCTGCATTGTTGACCAGGATATCCAGCCTGCCAAATTTTTCAGCGATGAACTGGTAAGCGTCATGTATGTCGGCATCCTTGTCAACATCCAGTTGCAGAAAATGCACATCAAGCCCCTCGCTTTTTAATTTTTCCACGGCTTTTGTGCCTTTCTCCTGGTTGCGGGCAGCCGCGATAACAGTGATACCTTCTTTGCCCAATTGACGGGCTGTTTCAAAACCAATACCTTTGTTGGCACCGGTTACTAATGCTACTTTTTTTGACATACTGTTTGTTTATATAGTTTATTGGTAATTTCCGGAATGGAATCCGCTTTTTGAAACGTAAAACAGGTTATGCATGAAATGCAACAGCAAATGTTTTTGCAAAATCTTCCAGTTTTACTTTCCCTAAAACGGGACGGTTTTTAAAATAATCTTCAGCCATTGCACCGCTATGTAAAGCATGATTCATTTCAACATAGTTCTTTGCTACTTCTTCGGGAAGCCCGGCCTGCAGCATCCCCTCTAATGCCTGCTTATCGGTGAAAGTGACCCAGGCAAGGTCTGGTTTACCAATTGCAGTGCCTAATACGGCAGCAATCTTATCGGACGATACTTCATCGCTGGCAATGTACCGGGTGTTATGTCCGTTGAAGTTAAGGTTTAGCAAAGCTTCTGCAGCGACAGCTGCAATATCCGATGGATCAACAATGGGAAATTTACCCGCTGCTGTATGGAAGTTGGCGCCAATAATCCCCATGGTTTTAATAAGCCCGATATTAGCAAAAAGATTTTGATAAAAATAAGCAGGGCGAAGGTGGAGAATATGCACGGCGGCTAATGTATTCAGCGCCTGCTCGGCACGGTGCAGACCGCTTACCGGCCCACATCCTTCTGCCAGGTGTGCCCCCACACTGCTCAGGTTGACCACATGTTTAACACCCGCGGCTTTAATGGCTGAGGCAAAGTGCTGACCAACCTGGCCGATGTATGCTTTCCAGTCAGACGCTTCAAAAGTGGGTGGCACCATGGTGTACACAGCATCAGCACCTGTGAAGGTATTGGTAAGGAATGCCACAT
>JBHAFM010000018.1:0-56491 GCA_041856175.1 Sediminibacterium sp. | reverse complement strand
AGGGAAGTGATCAAGGATATGGAAGATGTGGAAGGCGACAGAAAATATGGCTGCGGGACCATGCCCATACTATGGGGCATCAATGCTAGTAAAGTATTTGTGGCGGTATGGCTGATTGTATTGATTGCAGCAATGATCATACTACAGTTTTATGTACTGCCTTTTGGCTGGTGGCTGAGTGCGCTCTATTGTGTGCTGCTCATCATTGCGCCGCTCATGTGGATATTGCTGCGTTTATTCAAAGCCGCTACTGCAACAGATTTTCACCGCCTGAGCACGGTTGTGAAACTTGTCATGCTGACAGGTATCTTATCCATGATGTTCTTCTACTTCTATCTCTAACAGCTGTCATCTAATATCTCTTTTTCATGCAAAATATTATTCTTGCTTCCCAATCACCCAGAAGAAAAACATTACTCGAATGGGCAGAAATTCCTTTTGACATCATAATACAACCAACAGATGAAAGCTTTCCCGGTGATATATCTTTGGAAGAAGTACCTGTACACATTGCCCGTGGCAAGGCATTGGCTGTACATAAACACATACAGGAAGCTTTCCATGGCGAACACACACATCAAACGATCCTGGCAGCAGATACAATTGTAGTACTGGGCGACCAGGTGATTGGGAAACCTGCCGGCAGGGAGGAAGCTATTGAAATACTCACCTCGCTTTCGGGTAATATCCACAGAGTTATTACAGGTGTGGTCATTTTGCATGCGAAAGGAACGATTGCTTTTGCTGAAGTAACAGAGGTCAGGTTTCATCTGCTGACAGAAGAACAAATCAGCTTCTATGTAGATAAATACCAGCCTTATGATAAGGCCGGCGCCTATGCTATCCAGGAATGGATAGGAGTGGTGGGTATTCAAAGTGTGAAAGGTGATTTCTACAATGTAATGGGGTTGCCCGTGAGCAGGGTGGTGCAGGAACTGGCAAAGATTACCTCCTGATAAATCAGGTATTTTCCGCAAGCAATTATGCTGTACATTTTCGCCCGGTTAAAAATACACCGGTAGCGTATGAATGAGCGATTGTTGCAATTTATCTGGCAGTTTCA
The DNA here is from genome assembly GCA_041856175.1 of Sediminibacterium sp. Classification (GTDB taxonomy): domain Bacteria; phylum Bacteroidota; class Bacteroidia; order Chitinophagales; family Chitinophagaceae; genus Sediminibacterium. The sequence continues at coordinate 55,428 of JBHAFM010000018.1, read as the reverse complement.
GTATTTTAATAAGCAGGCATTGTATACTTCACAGGGCGAACAGCTGGTGATTGAAAAACCGGGTACCTGGAATCACCACCAGGGGCCTGATTTCTCTGCAGCTACCATCCGTATTGGAACAACAACATGGGTAGGTAATATTGAACTGCACCTGCGGTCCTCTGATTGGTACAGACACCGGCATAACAACGATGCGCATTACACAAATATTATTCTTCATGTTGTCTGGTATGAAGATGTGATCATCTGTGATAATTATGGAAACAGCGTGGCTACACTGGTACTTGAAAACAGGATTGCCGGGTTATTACTGGAGCGCTACAGGCTAATGATGGAAACACCGCTCCTGATTCCCTGCGCTTCTTTTTTACCCGCATTGTCATCACTTGCATGGTGTGCCTGGAAAGAAAGGCTCGCAGTGGAAAGATTAGAACGGAAAGCCGCCCAGGTGCTGACTAACCTGCAGCAGTGCAGGAATCATTGGGAAGAGGTTTGCTGGCGTTTGCTGACGGCTAATTTTGGTATGAAAGTAAATGCCGTACTGTTTGAACAGGTGGCTGTGAGCCTGCCTGTTGCAGTAATGGCGAAACACAAGTCCTGGTTACTGCAACTGGAGGCCCTGTTAATGGGGCAGGCCAACCTCTTAACAAATAAATATCATGATCCATACCCCATATTGTTACAACGGGAATACTGTTTTCTGCAAAAGAAATACCAATTGCACCCGGTCATGATCCAGCCTGCTTTCCTGCGGATGCGCCCGGCAGCTTTTCCAACGATCCGCTTGGCACAATTGGCTCAGCTACTGTATCATACCAGGTCTTTCTTCTCCATTCTTTTGGAAATGAAAGAAGTAAAAGACGTGCTGCAACTATTTAATGTTACCGCAAGTGATTATTGGAATGATCATTATCTTTTTGATGAGCCTGCCAGTTATAGTTGCAAACGTTTGGGTATTTACATGGCAGAGAATATTGTGATCAATACAGTAGTGCCACTGCTGTTTGCTTACGGTATACAGCAACAGCAGGATGCCTGCAAAGAAAGAGCGCTTCAATGGTTATACCGGTTGCATGCAGAGCAAAATAAAATAACCCGTCATTGGAACCAGGCAGGTGTTATTAGCTGCTCAGCACTTGATTCCCAGGCGCTGACAGAACTCACTAATGGTTATTGTAGCGCAAAGCGTTGCCTGGAATGTGCTGTAGGCAACAGTGTACTGAAAAGCTGAATCTTGGTACTAAAAGCGATCACCAGTTAAATACAAAATCAAGTTCAATATCCGGGTGTAATGACCGTTCTACCGGGCAGGTACGAGCAGTCCTTTCCAATATTTCCTTTGATTTTTCATCAATGGGTAATCCAGCCGGGAAGAAAACATTTGCTACGATCTTACCAATACGACGTGGATCACTTACCATGATCTTGGTTACATCAACCCTGGTACCATCAAGTGCTATGTTCATCGTTCTTGCCTTGATAGCCATGGTAGTAACCATACAGGTACCCAATGCAGCCACGACAAGGTCAGTAGGAGAGAAACGTTCGCCTTTTCCCTGGTTATCAGTAGGCGCATCAGTTTCAATAACAGTTCCACTCTGCAAATGCGTAGCCGTGGTACGCAGGTCACCTTTATAAATAATTTGTGAAGTCATTGCATCAAATTTGCTATAAATTTACAGGTATCAAATCAAACGATGTGAAGAAGCTAGCTTTTATAACATTTTTATTTAGTTCGGTTATTGTTGCAGCCCAGCAAAGACAACCTTCTGCCACTGCTATTGAAAAAGCACAGAAGAAAGCTGAGAAAAGAGAAAAGATCAATCAATTGATCAAGCAGGAAGAAGAGGGAGCGCTGATCTACCAGAAACAAAGTGCATTTGGGTTTAAGTTCAATACAGACGGATGGGGTATGTTTTATGAAAACGGCAAATACAAAACCATTACCATTACCAATCTGTGGTGGATAGAATTTGGCGAACACAAGCACCCGAAAGAAGAAAAAACATCCGCTTACAGCAGTTCCTCACCCGGGTTCACCATTATCTCCAGTTATGTTTACGGGAAGAGAAATAATTTTTATGACTTTAAGCTGGGATTCGGCCAGCAGAAACTGATTGGCGGAAAAGGGAATAAAAACGGGGTGGCAGTTTCTGCTATCTATGGAGGGGGGATCGTTGCGGGGTTGCTGAAACCTTATTATATCAATATTACCAATACTTATAACGGCAACAGGAGTGAGTCGATCAAATATAATAATAACGACAGCCTTTTTCTGAACCCCAATATTATCAACGGAAGCGCGGGTTTTTTCAAGGGCTGGGGAGAGGTAACAGTTGTTCCGGGGGCACATGCCCGTACAGCCTTAAGATTTGATTATGGCCGTTATAATGAGATACTTTCTGCGATTGAAGTGGGTGTAAATGCTGAATATTACACGCAGAAAATACCCATCATGGTCTATAATAGTGAAAAGAACTTCTTTTTCAATGCTTATATATCCCTCACTTTTGGTAAGCGAAAGTGACTTATTTTTGCCTTTAACAAGAATAAGAGGCGTTTCATGCAAGAATTACCTGTGGTTGTAAAGGTTGATCCCACAACGACCAAAATACAAAAACCCAATTGGTTACGCGTTAAGCTGCCTATCGGGGAGAGTTACAAGCACGTTCGTGGTTTAGTAGATACACATAAACTGCATACCATTTGTGAAAGTGGCAATTGCCCCAATATGGGCGAATGCTGGAGCGAAGGTACTGCTACTTTTATGATCCTGGGCAATATCTGCACCCGCAGCTGCGGTTTTTGCGCTGTGGCTACCGGCAGGCCTGAAGCAGTAGACTGGGACGAACCCCAGCGTGTGGCTGAAGCCATTCACCTCATGACGGTGAAACACGCGGTGATTACCAGTGTTGACCGTGACGAACTGAAAGATGGCGGATCTATTATCTGGCACAATACCATTAAGGCCGTTAAGAACCTCAATCCCGGTACCACCCTCGAGACATTGATCCCTGATTTCAGAGGTAATGCCGAACAGGTGCAGCGCATCATTGATGCTGCGCCGGAAGTAGTGAGTCATAACATGGAAACGGTAGAGCGGTTGACCCGCCAGGTGCGCGTGCAGGCCAAGTACCGTCGTAGCCTTGATGTATTACGAATGCTGAAAGAAGGGGGTATGCGTACCAAGACTGGTATCATGCTGGGACTGGGCGAAACAAAAGAGGAAATTATACAAAGCATGAAAGACCTGCTGTCTGTTGGTTGCGACGTATTAACCTTAGGCCAGTACCTGCAACCTACCAAAAAGCACCTTCCTGTTCAGCGCTTTGTACATCCCGATGAATTCGCGGCACTGTGCGAAATTGGCTATGAACTCGGGTTTGATTATGTGGAAAGCGGTCCACTTGTACGTTCATCCTATCACAGCGATAAACACGTGATCAAAGGATGGGGAAGGAATAAGTGGCTGGAAGAGAAAAGTAACTAAGTAAATAACAGAGATGGTAATTTGGAATGAAGCAGATGACCTGCCTGATTCCAAATTACCATTTGTTTTATTTGAGTTCCCATACCAACGCTGAAGCTCCCAATATTGCCGCATCTGATGCTTTCAGGTGGCTTACCAATATTTTTACCTTATTCTGAAACACCTGTATCAGGGTGGCTTCCATATGTTCACGGGTGGGCTTCAGTATCAGGTCACCAGCTTTGGTGAGGCCGCCAAAAAGAATAATGGCTTCCGGGCTGGAAAACATAACGAAATTGGCGAGCGCCATACCAAGTATTTTACCGGTATATTCAAAAATTTCTTGCGCCAGTTCATCTCCTTCCATGGCGGCTTCAAACACGGCTTTTGAATCAAGTTCGTTCCTGGGTACGTTTCTCAACAGGCTGGGTATAGCGCTTGTCTCCAGGAATTCAATAGCAGTAAGCATTACGCCTGTTGCAGAGGCATAGCTTTCAAGCGAGCCTTTTTTGCCGGTGCCTTCGTGGTAACGGCCATCCGGAATGATAATGGTATGCCCTAATTCACCTGCAAAGCCATCATGACCATAAATCAGTTTGCCATTGGCAACAATACCACTGCCTACACCTGTTCCCAGGGTAATCATGATAAAGTCTTTCATCCCTTTAGCAGCGCCATACATCATTTCACCCAGTGCGGCGGCATTGGCATCGTTGGTCAGGACAACAGGCAGTTTAAACTGGTCCTCTATGAGCTTTGCCAACGGTATGATGCCTTTCCAGGGCAGGTTGGGGGCGTATTCAACAGTCCCCGTGTAATAATTACCATTAGGGGCACCAAGGCCGATGCCTTTGATCCGGCCAATACCACCTACCTGCTCAATAAAGGGTACCAGGTTCGCGTGTAATTCAACAATGAAATCAGCGACTTCATCATGTGTCCTGGTGGACATCTCATTCGAAAAAAGGAGGTTGCCGACCCTGTCAACAATACCGTATTTTGTATTGGTGCCACCGATATCGATCCCCACTGCCAATTGTTCTAAACTGGGCTTTGTTTTGGGCATGGTACAACTATTTTAGGACTAACAATTTTCTCTGACCAGTAAAACCCTGCATTCTGAAGGGTTTTAAAAGGAGGGTGTAAAGTAAAGAGTTTTTGAAGAATGAAAAATTTTTAAAGTAGAATTTGATGGAATACTTTAAGTTCTTAACTTCAAAGTAAATCCCTCAAAACGAGCTTGCATGGAAATTATTCACGTTAGTGCAGAATGTTACCCGGTAGCAAAAGCAGGCGGGTTGGGTGATGTAGTGGGGGCTTTGCCCAAATACCAGTGCAGGGCCGGACATATTGCCAAAGTGGTAATGCCCATGTACCGTACCAAATTCCTGTATGATAGTGAATGGACGGTTGATTTTAAAGGCAGCTCCAACCTCGGGAACTGGTTTTTTGACTATACAGTCATCAAGGAAAAGACCAATAAATTAGGGTTCGACCTTTATCTCATAGACATCAATGGGCTGCTCGACCGTCATAAGATTTATGGTTATGACGACGATTCAGAACGTTTTACTGCCTTCCAGATCGCTTTGGTGAACTGGATGAACAACTGGGAACACCAGCCAGACGTGGTGCATTGCCACGACCATCATACCGGGTTACTTCCTTTTATGATGCGGTATTGTTATGACTACCGAAAGTTAGCCGGTATTCCAACCATCCTCACCATTCATAATGCCCAATACCAGGGTTGGATGGGCTGGGAGCAGAGCCGCCTGATACCCAGGTGGGATTTATGGAAGCGGGGTATGCTCGACTGGAATGGAAGCATTAATCCCCTGGCTTCGGGTATCAAATGCGCCGACAAAGTGACTACTGTGAGCTGGAGCTATATGGATGAATTACGGGTAAATTCCAATGGGCTGGAAAAATTATTTGAATACGAAAGGGGTAAATGTGTTGGAATACTCAATGGAATAGATAATGAAGTATGGGATTCCGGTACGGATCGATACATACCGTATCAGTTTACAGTTCAAAATGTCACAACAGGGAAGCAGAAGAATAAAGCGGTGTTGTGTGAACGGTTCGGATTGGATGCTGACAAACCTTTGTTCGTATTTATTGGCAGGTTAGTAGGAGAAAAAGCCGCGGATGTTTTACCGGATGCCATACATGCTGCTATCAGGAGCACACAGGGACAAGCGTCTTTCCTGGTATTGGGCAGTGGTGAAACAGAAGTGGAATGGCGGTTCCAGCAGATGGTGGAACCCTATAAGGGGCTCTTTAATACGGTGATCGGCTATGATGAAAAACTGAGTCACCAGATGTATGCAGGTGCTGATTTCTTATTGATGCCCAGCAGGGTAGAGCCATGCGGGCTGAACCAGATGTATGCCATGCGCTACGGGACGGTGCCTGTTGTAAGAAGTACGGGGGGACTCAGGGATACTGTTGTGGACATGGGTGACCCGAATGGATTTGGTATCCGTTTCAATCATGCTAATGTAGAAGACCTGGACTATTCTATTGGCCGCGGAGTTACTGTATATCAGGATGCAGTACAGATGGAAAAGATGCGCCGGCAGATGATGCAGATAGATCATAGTTGGGAACATACAGTGGCTGAGTATATAACAGTGTATAAGAGTTTGAGGTAATAACAATAAATCCGTAATCAGATGAGTAACATTTCAAAATCAGTACTCGCAGTAATCCTGGGAGGCGGAGCCGGAACACGTTTGTTCCCGCTTACCGCAAGTCGTTCCAAACCCGCAGTGCCCATTGCCGGTAAGTACAGGTTGGTGGATATACCGATCAGTAACTGCATGAACAGTAACATCAACCGCATGTTTGTATTGACGCAGTTTAATTCCGCATCACTCAACAAACACATTAAGAATACTTACCTCTTCAGTGCATTCAGTACCGGTTTTGTAGATATCCTGGCGGCGGAACAAACACCTGATAACAGCGGGTGGTTCCAGGGTACAGCCGATGCGGTAAGGCAATCGCTCAGGCATATATCCAATCATGATTTTGATTATATCCTGATACTGAGCGGTGACCAGCTGTACCAGATGGATTTTAGTGAAATGTTTGATGCGCATGTTGCCAAGGGAGCGGATATTTCTATCGCCACCATACCTGTCAACGAAAGGGATGCATCCGAATTTGGGATTTTAAAAACTGATAACGGAAGCTGTATTACCTCATTTATTGAAAAACCTAAAAAAGAATTGTTACCCAATTGGGTAAGTGATACCGGTGCCGACATGCAAAAAGAGGGCAGGTATTATTTAGCATCTATGGGTATCTATATTTTTGGGAAGCGGATATTGTATGAATTATTGAATGAAGAATACCCCAACGCAACAGATTTTGGAAAAGAGATCATTCCCAATTCCATTGAAAAACATAAAGTGACCAGTTTCCAGTACGAGGGTTACTGGACTGATATCGGAAATATTTATTCTTTCTATGAAGCCAACCTGGCGCTTACGCAGGAGATACCACCGTTCAACTTATTTGATAAAACAAAAACGGTTTACAGCCGTTCCCGTATGCTGCCACCCGCAAAGATCAGCGGCACCACACTGGAAAAGACGCTGATCGCAGACGGCTCCATCATCCTTGCCAGCCGGCTGGAACAAAGCATTGTAGGTATTCGTGCGCGTATCGGTCATGGTACTACCATTGTAAATACGTATGTCATGGGGAATGACTATTATGAAACGATAGAGGAAATGGGAGTGGATTCAGCCAAAGGACTGCCTCCGATAGGAATTGGAGAACGTTGTTATATCAAAGATGCCATCATTGACAAGAACTGCCGTATCGGTAATGATGTGCGGATCAATGGAGGTAAGCACTTGGCTAATATAGACACACCTTTGTATACAGTGAAGGACGGTATTGTGGTGGTGAAAAAATTAGCGGTATTGCCAGACGGATTTGTGATCTGACGCAGCAATACCACTCAATTTAGTTATTTGCCTTCCGGTAATAAGACCAGCTTGGCCATATTCTGTTCATTAAAATATTGGTTAGCCAATGTTTTGGTTCTTTCTGCTGTGATCTTTTTAATGAGTTCCTGTGTTGCCAGTATTTTATTGGGATCATTGTTGCGGAAAAACTGTTGCTCCAGCCTGTGACGCCAGTAACTGTTTTCTTTTATGTCATTCTCAAGACCACGGGTTTGTTCGGCTATCACTTTCTCAATGTTTACAGCTGCCACACCATTGGCTTTGGTGTTTTTGATCTCATCCATTGTCATGCCTACCAGCTTGTCTACGTTCTCAGGAGCGCAGCCAAACTGTATGCTGATGCTGTAATTGTTAACCGGTTCACGGTTCATGCTGCCGGCTACGCCTACACCGTAAACCCCGCCTGCATCTTCGCGTAATACTTCGCGCAATTTAATGCTGAGCGCTTTGCACAACTGGCCCAGCTGCATCTCATCCAGCTCATTGTAAACATTATTGCCGGTGAAGTATAAGCGAACGCTTGCTTTGTTTTCTTTGCCCTTCCTGATCACTTTATTGATCACACCCTGCGGGTTACGGAGGCCTATATCTTTCCAGGTGTCATGCTGGCTGGCAGACGGGAGTGAGGCAATGTATTGTTCCACCAGCGGTTTAATGCTTTCTGTAGTGAAATTACCTACAAAGGTGAACAGGAACTGACCCGCATTTCTGAAGCGCTCTTTGTATATTTCGAAAGAACGGTCTAATTGCAGCTGCTTCAGTGTTTCACTGGTAAAAGGCTTGCGGCGCGGATGGTAATTGCTCATGATATAGCTGACAGAGTCACTGAACACACTGCCCGGATCTTTATCTTTATTGGCTAATTGCACCATCATCTGCTGCTGTATTACCTGAAACATATTGCTGTCCTTCCGAGGCGCTGCAAAATAACCATGCAATAACTGGAAAGCTGTTTCCAGGTCTTTAATGGTACTGCTGCCATTCATGCCCTGCATGTAATTGTTGATGGAAGGCCCTACATAGCAATTTTTGCCTGCCAGTTCTTTTTGCAGGCTCTGTATGTCTAAGTTGCCGATACCGCCCACAGAGGCCACTAAAGCCGCATTGGCAGCATTTACATAATCAGCATCACTATACAGGGAAGATCCTCCCCAGCTGATAGCTGAGAGCTGGATATCATCATTTTTGAAATTAGTGGGTTTCAGTATCACGCGCGCACCATTAGAGAGTGTCCATTCTGTTGTGCCAATGGCATCGAATTTTTTTTCTGCAACTACTTTACCCGCAACAGGTGTTACTGGTAACAGGGGTCCACTGGCTACCTTGTCCTCATATTTTTTTAATGGGCCAGCAGGTTTATCCAGCAGTGCCAGCGCTTCGTGGCTGCTGATCAGGTTTGCTTTTTCTTTTTCAGGTGCAGTGATCAGAACGGACCTGTCAGTTGGCCTGATCCATTTCGAAATCAGGCCATTTACTTCCTGCAGGGTAATAGTGGGGAGGAATTTCTGGTACAGGGCATACTCGTATTCAATGCCAGGTATGGATTCTCCTTTGAGGTAATTGCGTATCAGTTCCTGCAGTACCTCTGCCGATTTGGTCTTATCGCGCTCTTTGTACAGGTTCTCTAACCTGGAAGCGGAGGCTTTGACTGCACGATCCAGTTCACTCTGTACAAAACCATGCTGCTTCACCCTTTCATTCTCAGTAATAAGTTTCTGCATGGATGCGGTAATGTCTTTGCCTGTTTTGGCAACTGCCAGCAATGTAAAGGCATCTTTATCGCCAATAAAATGACCATAACTGCTATTGCCGAAGAGGAACGGGGCGTCGGGCTTCTGTGCAATTTCTTCCAGCCTGCTGCTCATCATCTGGTTAAACAGCTCCCGTACGATAGAAGCACGGTATTCATTTTCTGTTTTGGCGGGGCGGATTTCAGGTTGTGTATAATATATTTGTACAACATTATAAGGCTGTTCAGGGTCTGTAAAAATAGCAGTCCTGGTGTCGGCATGAGCCGGAATACTGAATTGCTTCCTGGGCTTGGGGGCTGTTGCCCTGGGTATTTTTTCAAAATGCCGCCTGATCATCTTTTCTGTTTCTGCAACGTCAATATCGCCTACCACGATCACGGCCTGCAGATCCGGACGGTACCAGTCTTTATAGAAACTGGTCAGTGTTTTGTAATGTGCAGTATCAATGTTTGCTTTGGTGCCAATCGGCAGCCTTTTGGCATATTGAGATCCTTTCAGGATGATCGGAAAGAATTTATCTCTCAGCCTTGCGTCTGCCCCGCGACCCAGGCGCCATTCTTCTACAATAACGCCTCTTTCCTTATCAATTTCAACGGGTTCAAAGCTTACCAGATGAGACCAGTCTTCCAGTATCTGCATGGCTTTTTGATACACCATCGGGCTGTCTGTAGGTACCTGTAATTGATATACTGTTTCATCAAAACTTGTATATGCATTGAGATCGGCGCCGAAATTAACGCCGCTTTTTTCAAGGAAATTAACCAATTCCTGTTTCCTGAAATTCTTAGTGCCATTAAAGCACATGTGTTCTACAAAGTGAGCCAATCCAACCTGTTTGTCTGTTTCAAGCACAGAGCCTGCATTGATAACCAACCGCAACTCTGCACGGTTTTTAGGCTCCTGGTTCTTACGTATGTAATAAGTAAGCCCGTTGGCTAATGTTCCTTTTTTCACCGCCGGTGAAACGGGTAATACTTTATCGGCCTGTTTATTTTGCGCGGTAAGTTGTAAGCAAAGCAAAATCAACAGGGTTGTTATTGTCTTTTTGAGATGAAGCATGACAAATAATTTATTTAACGAATATAACTAAAGATTGAATCCCAGGCTACTGATTAATGCAGCGGGAAGTTTAGGAAGGTTTTTTCTTTCGATGAGGTAAGTGGCAAGTCCCGACAGATCGCGGTAAACATAATGTTTATTTAATGCGCCTTCTAAATAACCGGCGCCGGAAGTATTGCCGGTACCCACACGCATGCCGATCATTCTTCTTACCATAATAAGGTGCTTGTGCCGCCAGTTGCTGAGTAAGTGATCAATCTCTACCAGTGAATCAAGTACCTGGTAAGATGTTTGGAATACCGGGAAATCGCGGTAAAGCATAATGAACAACGCTGCTCTTAATGCAGTGGGAGTGAAGTTACTACGCAGAGCGCCTAACTGTTCTGGCGTATAACCTTCCGGTTGCCTTTCAAAAAAAACATAATCGAAATCATGGATATTGTTTTGCTCCCTTTCGGTGAGACCGTTCTGATAAATATTCCTGTAATCGTTCCAGAAAGGATGAGCTGCATGTGTGGCTGATGTTGTTGCCTGGTAAGCACTCCAGAGGTCTTTGTTAAAGAAGGGCATTCTTTCTAACCAGTTATTGATCAGTTGCAGCAGGTTTTTTTCTGCTTCAACACCGCTGATCGTATGGTAATCTTCCTGGGTGAAACCGCCTTCGTTGGTGCGTTTATAATAAGCTTGCTGGTGACGGCTGTCTAATTGCAGTCCCAGTTTTGCCTCTATCAACCGGAACTGCATGCTCTGGAAGCCGGAAGAAGGCGTGAGCAGGTTACGGAACTCCAGGAAATCGAGCGGGGTCATGGTATCCAGTATGTTCACCTGCTGGTTCAGCAATTCCAGTATACGGATAACACGCTGCAGGCGGTGACGCACTAAGTTCAAATCCTCCGAATTATCATTGATGTGTTGCTGCGCAAATATTTTCATCACGTAATCCAGTTCAAACAGTAACTGCTTAAACCACAGTTCATAGGCCTGGTGAATGATGATGAACAGCATTTCATCATGCGCCGGCGTATTTGGAGTTTCAAAACTCGCCGGGTGCTGACTGTTCAATATCTTATCAAGTTGCAGATAACTGCTGTAATACATGGGTTGTTTTTCCATAATGGCATCGTTGACCTTACAAAGAAAAGCTTTGTTTGTAATGGGACAAGTTTATCCGAAATGTGTTTATTTCACACATTTAAGATAAATTAGACCTCTAAAACGGAAAATATGCGTTGGATAGCCTGTCTGCCGGTTGTGGCCATTCTTTTCTTGACTTCCTGTAAAAATGATGTATCTGTTGCCGGGAATACCGATACGGCCATGATAGACGGGCACCCAGCCTGGATCATGAACAGCAATGTTTATGAAGTGAATGTGCGGCAGTACACACCCGAAGGAACATTCAAAGCATTTGAAAAACACCTCGATAGGTTAAAGGCAATGGGCGTGCAGACTTTGTGGTTCATGCCCATCAACCCAATCAGTAAAACAGAAAGAAAGGGCAGCCTGGGCAGTTATTATGCTGTGGCCGATTATACGGCCATTAATCCCGAGTTTGGAAATATGGATGACTGGAAATCTTTGGTAAAGAAATGTCACGATATGGGTTTTAAGGTGATCATAGACTGGGTGGCCAATCATACGGGAGCAGATCATTACTGGCTTACGAAACATCCTGGTTTTTATGTGCGTGACAGTACGGGCAAGGCTGTATCGCAGTTCGACTGGACCGATACGCGCAAACTGAACTTTAATAATGAAGAATTAAAAGATTCCATAATCAGCCAGATGAAAGGATGGATCACAGGTACGGGTATTGACGGATTCAGGTGTGATTATGCAGTGGGACCATCGAAGTCATTCTGGAAAAAATGTATTACCGAACTGCGGAAGGTAAAAAATGTATTCATGCTTGCTGAGGCGGACAGTACCTGGCTCTATGAAGCAGGATTTGATGCCACGTATGCATGGTCTGATTTTAATATGATGAAACTGATTGCAGCAGGAAAACGAAAAGTAACAGCGCTTGATAGTGTGCTGAAGGCTGCGGACACTACTTTGCCAAAAAATGGACTTCGTTTTTATTTTACAAGCAATCACGATGAGAACAGTTGGAACAAGGCCGATTTTGCAACGATGCCCGGAGCATCCCATGCGCCTTTTGCTGTTCTTACACAAACAATGGCGCGGAGTGTGCCCATGATCTACAGCGGTCAGGAAGTGCCGGTGCTGCGTGCGCTCTCTTTCTTTGAAAAAGACACCATCAGGTTCTCAAAATTTGCACGTGCCTGGTTTTATAAGAAACTGCTGTTGTTGCGGAAAAGCAACCCTGCGCTTTCTGCCAATGCACCATTTGTGCGGGTACATACAGGTAATGATGATGCAGTGTATGCCTATTACAGGAAATTGGGTAAGCACTTTGTATTGGTGATCTTGAACCTGACCAGCCAGCCGCAACGTGTTAACCTTGCTGCGGATGAATTGGCACCGATTGCCACAGCGGCGGTTGACGATGTGATGGCAGGGAGGTCTATGCACGGTCTTCCAGCCGGGCAAATGCAACTGGAACCCTGGGCATACCTTGTTCTTGCCAATCAGCCAATGGACCAATAAACTATTCGGTCATGAAATCGCCCTGATCTTTACCTTTGCCGCATGACACGCGCCCAACTCGTTGCCCGTATCAGGCAAAGCAAAAATTATCTCTGTGTAGGACTCGATTCGGATATTACCAAACTGCCCAGGCACCTGCAGTCGCATCCCGACGCCGTTTTCGAATTCAATAAAGCCATTATTGATGCTACGAAAGAATATTGTGTGAGTTATAAGATCAATACGGCATTCTATGAATCGCAGGGATTAAAAGGCTGGGAGGCGATGGAAAAGACCGTACACTACATTCCCGATACCCATTTTAAAATTGCAGATGCCAAGCGCGGCGATATCGGTAATACTTCTTCGCAATACGCCCATACTTTTTTTGAAGTACTGCCGTTTGATGCAGTAACCGTATCGCCCTATATGGGTGAAGACAGTGTAAGACCTTTCCTGGAATATGAAAATAAATGGACGATCGTATTGGGACTTACCTCCAATGCAGGCAGTCACGATTTTCAGAAACTGGCGTTATCAGGTAATACAAAGGGCAGCGATGAAAAAATGTTATACGAGCAGGTGCTTGAAAAAACAGCTTCCTGGGGAACAACAGGTAACCTGATGTTCGTAGTGGGTGCCACACGCGCCAGCGACCTTGCGCATATCCGTAATATTATTCCCGAACATTTTCTGCTGGTACCTGGTGTTGGTTTCCAGGGGGGCAGTCTTGAAGAAGTATCGAAATACGGGTTGAATAAAGATTGCGGCCTGCTGGTAAATGCAAGCCGCGCCATCATCTTTGCAGGCAGTAAAGAAAATTTTGCAGAGGAAGCCGCCATTATTGCAGCGCAATACCACGCTGAAATGAGCTGGTATCTTGGTTAAAAACTATTTAGTGAACGCGCAATAATGTCAACAGATTCGCGCACCTGTTCTGCGGTAATGACTAACGGAGGTGCAAACCGAATCTTATCGCCATGTGTTGGTTTGGCAAGCAGGCCGTTTTTTTTCAGGGCAAGGCAAAGGTCCCATGCCGCTTCAGGATTGGTATGTTTGATCACAATCGCATTCAGTAAGCCTTTTCCGCGAATGGTACTGATATAGGGAGATTGCAGTTTTGTCAGTTCACTGCGTAATAATACGCCCATTGCTTCGGCATTTTCCGTCATCTTTTCCTCTTTCAATACCTTGAGCGCTTCAATGGCAACTGCACAGGCTAGTGGGTTGCCGCCATAGGTGGAGCCGTGTTCGCCAGGTTTAATGGTCATCATCACTTCATCATCTGCCAGTACCGCAGATATGGGCAGTACGCCACCGCTTAAGGCCTTTCCTAAAATGAGGATATCAGGCCTTACGTTTTCATGGTCGCAGGCCAGCATTTTCCCGGTTCGCGCCAACCCGGTCTGTATCTCATCGGCAATGAACAATACATTGTATTGGGTGCAGAGGCACCGCACTTTCTTTAAATAGCCATCATCAGGTATGACCACGCCCGCTTCTCCCTGTATGGGTTCAACCATGAAGGCAGCAACGCTTTTATCCTGTAATGCTTTTTCAAGCGCAACGGTATCATTATAAGGTACCAGCTCAAAGCCCGGCATATAAGGGCCAAAACCTTTGTAGCTGCTGGGGTCGGTGGAAGAGGAGATGGCTGCCAGGGTTCTTCCCCAGAAATTACCTTCTGCAAAAATTATTTTCGCTTTATTCTCTGCAACTCCTTTTTTATCATAAGCCCATCTGCGCGCAAGTTTAACTGCTGTTTCACCGCCTTCAACACCAGTATTCATTGGCAGTACTTTATCATATCCAAAATAAGCGGTGATGAATTTTGCGTATTCGCCCAGCAGGTTGTTATGAAATGCCCTTGATGTAAGTGTAAGTTTTTTAGCCTGTTCTGTTAATGCATTGATGATGCGCGGATGGCAATGCCCCTGGTTCACTGCGGAGTATCCGCTGAGAAAATCATAATAGCGTTTGCCGTCTACATCCCAAAGGAAAACGCCTTCACCTTTTTCAAGCACAACAGGCAAAGGATGGTAATTATGAGCGCCGTATTTTTCTTCTAACTGGAGGTATTTGTTTATAGTGGATGATAACAGGTTCATGGTAATGAATTGATTGTCCGGCTGCTGCCGGGCAGGGTTTAAAATGGAAAATTAAAGCGAATGGGTCGCGCGGGGAGTTATTTACAGGGATGATCGAGAAAGTCAAGATTGAGGTGCAGAAAACGCATAATCATTATTTCGGTTGCAAGATACAATAATATCAGTTTCCAGGCAATCAAAGACCGGCTTTTCTCTCACGTCACACGATATCCCTTATTTTCGCACAAAATCAGCAAGTTGTCAAGCCCAGGCGTAGCAGTCGTTATTCTTAATTACAACGGCAGGAATTATTTAGAAAAATTTCTGCCCACAGTGCTGGCTTCAACTTATGCGAACCTGCGGGTGATCGTTGCTGATAATGCTTCCACGGATGATTCAATAGCGGTAGTAAAAAATTCGTTCCCTTCTGTTGAGGTCATTACGAGTGCAACCAATGAAGGTTTTGCAGGCGGGTACAACTGGGCGTTAAAACTGGTAACGGCCGATTATTATGTACTGCTTAATTCAGACGTGTCTGTAACAGCCGGTTGGATTGAACCTATTATCGCTTTAATGGAAGAGGATGCAACTATTGCGGCCTGTCAGCCTAAACTGTTGTCGTACCATAACCCGCAGCTTTTTGAATATGCCGGGGCCGCAGGCGGATGGATAGACATATTAGGATACCCTTTTTCCAGGGGGCGGATATTTGACGTTTGTGAACCAGACGGGCAGCAATATGATGATACAGCCCCTATTTTCTGGGCATCGGGGGCTGCCATGTTTGTGAGGGCAGGAGTGTACCATGCATTAGGCGGACTGGACGGTTCATTTTTTGCACACCAGGAAGAGATAGACCTCTGCTGGCGGATGCAGTTGGCGGGGTACCGCATCATGTCGTGCCCCCGGTCGGTCGTTTATCATGTAGGTGCGGGTACTTTACCACGTGGCGGGCGGAAAGTGTATCTAAATTTCCGCAACAACCTGCTGATGCTTTACAAGAACCTGCCCTGGTATGAAAAGTTATGGAAACTGCCATTGCGTTTGGTGCTCGACGGCATTTCTGCAGTGAAGGGGTTACTGACGGGCGATGCTGCTTTTTTTGCAGCCATTTTTAAAGCGCATATGGCAGTGCATAAGCGGTCGCTGAAACACGGGAGTATTGTTAAAACGCAACATCGGCGGCCTCTAGGGGATCTTGACGGGGTGTATAAAGGAACCGTGGTGTGGCAGTATTTTATTAACAAACACACCCGTTTCCAGGAAATTATTAAAAAGAAGGTTTTATAATTTGTACCACTAGCCTTATTTTTGCATCGCAATTAGAAACTATGTCACAAGAAGCCACGAATCCGAAAGAAAAAGATTTTACCAAGAATTGGGTAAACTCATCAAGATTTTTATTTTACCTGCAGGTTTTCTGTGTTCTTGCTTTTGTGCTGGGAGGATGTTACCGTTTGTATCACCAGCGCTATAAGGGCAAGCCGGATGTGGAAATACAGAGCAGTTCGAAGTATGCACCTGAGTACAAATAAGTTAAAAAGGCAAGAAAAATTTTGCCATTAACTTCAGATTCCTATTTTTGCACTCCCAATTTAGTTCTTAATAAATAGTAGATCGCGGAAGTAGCTCATTTGGTAGAGCACGACCTTGCCAAGGTCGGGGTGGCCGGTTCGAGCCCGGTCTTCCGCTCTGAGTCCCGTCCCGCATAAACGGGGTGGGACTTTTTTTTATTGCCAGAGGCCCTGGTGGTGGAACTGGTAGACACGCAGGACTTAAAATCCTGTTCGCCGCAACGCGAGTGCGGGTTCGATTCCCGCCTGGGGCACCTCACCGGAAAAGCACAAATTGCTGTTGCTTTTCCGGTTTTTTTTTTCGCTAAAGCTGAACAGTTTTTCCAATTAATGCCCACTATTGTTCCAGTCTTTCCTGAGAATTCGCCAGGCATTCCTTTGTTGAATTTTGACATTGCTTCGTTTTTTACATGTGACCAAATCCCGACAAACAATCAACAGCTGATAACCGTTTAGTAATGTTTCAGCCGGTTGAGCATCTTGATGAGATGGGTACACATGGTAGAAATGGCGGCAGGAACCTTAAGTTCTTCGAGATGGCTCGAATCGGGGAAGGCCGTAGCTCAGGATGGGCACAACAAAATTTTTCCAAAATATCAGCTTAGTTTAGCGCGAAACATACCAGATCAAATTGCTGGTTATAGAAGATGAAATCAGAAAACTCTAATTGATCCCGGCACTAAAACAAAGGGAGCCTACACATGAATAAAGAGCCCGAATTCATAGTGCAACCAGCATATACATTGCAGCAACTCATTTTTTATTTTCTAAAACTTGGGACCATAGGTTTTGGCGGACCAGTGGCATTGGTTGGTTACATGCACAAAGGCCTTGTTGAAAATAGAAATTGGATTTCGGAAGAAGAATATAAACAGGGGTTGGCCTTAGCGCAATTGGCACCGGGCCCATTAGCAGCACAATTAGGCATTTATCTTGGGTTTGTTCATTACGGTGTATTAGGGGCAACACTTTGCGGGATTGCTTTTGTATTGCCATCCTTTTTGATGGTGGTAGGATTAGGGGTTATTTATCAACAATTTGGAGGGCTTCCGTGGATGCAGGCGGTATTTTATGGGGTAGGTGCAGCAGTTATTGCCATTATTGCCATGAGCAGTTATAAACTTACCATAAAATCAGTTGGCCAAATAAAATTGGAATTAATCAAACAGAATTGGTTGCTCTGGCTTTTTTTCATTACCGGGGCAGGCGTAACAGCTGCTACACAATCGGAAGAAATTTTGCTGTTTGTAGCAGCAGGGCTGATTTATATGTTTGTAAAAGCGCCACCAAAATGGGTGAAAAAAACCACAGCAAACGCTGTGCTCCTTGGTATTACAGGTTTCTGGCAATTTGAATGGAATACATTGGAAAAAATAGGATGGTTTTTTACAAAGGCCGGCGCCTTTGTTTTTGGCAGTGGCCTGGCAATTGTACCTTTTCTTCATGCTGGTGTTGTAAAAGAATACCAATGGCTTAATGAGCAGCAATTTTTAGATGCAGTTGCGGTAGCCATGATTACACCCGGGCCGGTAGTCATTACGGTTGGTTTTATAGGATACTTAGTGGCAGGTTTTCCTGGCGCAACGGTTGCCGCATTGGCAACATTTCTCCCCTGTTATTTATTTACGGTTCTTCCAGCCCCCTATTTTAAAAAAATCTCAAAGAACAGCTCTGTTAAAGCATTTGTGGACGGTATTACCGCTGCGGTTGTTGGAGCATTGGTTGGAGCAGTAATCGTTATTGCAAACAGGAGCATTATCGATATTCCAACTACCTTAATTGCTATTGCTTCTTTGCTCGTATTAATTTATTTTAAAAAAATGCAGGAACCTTATATAATACTTATAGCTGCTCTGGCTGGGCTGCTTATTAAAAATGGACTGTAGATAAAACGAGTATTTAAATTAACTGCAATTGTAATCAATGTATTTTTATTTAAACTTATAATCAAAGCAATATGAAACACCTGTTTAAAACCTTAGTCTTTTTTGCTGTTACATTTAGCGGGTTGCTGTTAG
The DNA here is from genome assembly GCA_041856175.1 of Sediminibacterium sp. Lineage (GTDB taxonomy): Bacteria > Bacteroidota > Bacteroidia > Chitinophagales > Chitinophagaceae > Sediminibacterium. Next base: position 36,895 of record JBHAFM010000018.1, on the reverse strand, counting down.
CAACCTGTAATAGCGGGAAAAACGCATCCAGTGTTGCTGAATCTAAAAAAAAGGCGGTTGCCTGTCCCCCAGGAAGTAAACTGGATATTGCGACGATTGAACGGGTAGCCGGCATGAAAGGAGTGGAAAAAAACGGGGAATATAAGATCACCGTCCCGCAAAATGACCTGAACATTATGGTAGATGGTTTTAAGATCATTCCGCCTATGGGCCTGGGCAGTTGGATAGCTTTTACCCCCTGTACCGACAGTGTGATGATGATGGGAGATATTATTTTAGCAGAAACAGACCTAGCACCCGTACAACAGGAAGTTATTCGGCAGGGACTATCTATAACTGCTATCCATAATCACTTTGTACGTAACAGGCCCAATGTTATGTATATGCACGTTGATGGCTTTGGTAATGCTGCAAAGGTTGCAGGCATTGCGAAGGCTGTATTTGATAAAGTGAAAGAGGTTCGTGGAAAAGACCCCAAAGCAAGCAAAGCGGATAGTGTGACCAATACCTTGAATATCGCCGCGCTTGATGCTATTATGGGTAGTAAGGGGGAGATGAGTAAAGGGGTTTACAAATATACCATCGGCAGGCCTGATGTAATGCTTAGAGAACATGGTATACCGGTAAGCTCGTTTATGGGTTTCAATACATGGGTTGCCTGGCAGGGGACGCCTGAAAAAGCCGCAGTAGCCGGCGATTTCACCATGCTGGAAAATGAAGTAGCGCCTGTCATAAAGGCGCTGGTGGAGAACGGTATTGAAGTAGTGGCCGTGCATAACCACATGGTACACGAAGACCCGAAGGTTTTCTTTTTGCATTATTGGGGAGTTGGCTCCGCTGAACAATTGGCCAAAGGACTACGCACTGCATTGAACCAAACAGGTAAAGGAGCCAACTCATTAAATGGGCATTAGTGTGAGCAAACCCACTCTCCGGCAATTTAACTAAGTTTGCATTACCTCACTATCCATACAGCCATGCCGCATATTCTTATTATTGAAGATGACCAAAGGGTTGCTACACTAATCCAGCGGGGGTTAGATGAGCAACATTTTACCACCACACTCGCCTTTGACGGAGAAACCGGCAGGAAACTGGCCTTGAATAACCGGTTCGACTTAATTATTACGGATATTATTTTGCCCAAAGTCAATGGCTTAGACCTGTGCAGGGAGATCAGGCAGATCAACCCCGACCTTCCCGTGATTATGCTCACTGCATTGGGTACAACGGATGATAAGGTAGATGGCTTTGATGCCGGGGCTGATGATTACTTAGTGAAACCTTTTGAAATGCGGGAGTTGCTGGTGCGCATCCGTGTATTGCTGAAACGCAATAAGAGCCAGTCAACCAACGCTGGATTCATTTTAAAGATTGCCGACCTGGAAATGAACCTGCATACCAAGATTGTAAAACGTAACAATATTGAAATAAACCTAACGCCCAAAGAATTTAACCTGCTGGAATACATGCTGCAGAACCACGACCGGGTTTTATCAAGAACAGAAATTGCCGAGAAGGTATGGAGCACCCATTTTGATACCGGCACCAATTTTATTGACGTATATGTCAATTACCTTCGGAAAAAAATCGACAAACATTTTGCCAAAAAGCTGATACATACCAAATCAGGCATGGGATTCATTTTGAAAGAAGAATAAGATGAAGATCAGGACCAGGCTAACTATATTATTCACCTGCATTACAGCCGCCATACTGCTGGCATTTGCATCAGTGATTTATTTGTCTGCCAGCAAGAGCCGCGAAAGCGAATTTTATGTTGCATTAAAAACAGAAGCCATTACCAAGGCCAACCTTTTTTTTGATGCCAGGGTTGAAACCAAGACGCTGCAAACCATTTACAGGAATAACCGGAAAGAACTGAATGTAGTAGAGGCTGCTATTTATGATTCTTCTTTTAACCTGTTGTACCACGATGCTGTTGAGATTGATTTTGTAAAAGAAACGAAATCAATGATCGATGAGGTCCTGCAAAAAGGGGAGATACGGTTTTACCAGAAAGGATGGCAGGTGGTGGGGCTGGCCTATTCATTCGAACACAAGCATTATGTTGTAACCGCGGCCGCTTATGACCGTTATGGATACAACAAATTGTACAGCCTGCGTAGAACCATCCTGTTTGTGTTTGCTGTTGCCTTACTGCTCAGTTATCTCTGCGGTATTTTCTTCTCCAAAAAAACTTTCTCTCCTGTACAACAGATGATTGGCAAAGCAAAAAATATTTCGGCAACCAACCTCGACCTGCGGTTGGATACCGGCAATAACAAAGATGAGCTTTCCGAACTGGCAAATACTTTTAATGAAATGCTGGACCGGCTTAGCAGCTCTTTTGACGCGCAGAAACATTTTGTGTCCAACATCTCGCATGAATTGAGAACACCGCTGGCCGCTATCATTACAGAACTGGAGCTCTCTCAAAACATGCAGCGAAGCATTGAAGAGTACAAGGATGTCATACATCAGAGTCTCTCCGATGCCCGTAAACTGGCGCGGCTGTCCAACAGCCTGCTCGATTTTGCCAAAGCAAGCTATGATCCTTCCGAGATCAGTTTTAAAGAGATCCGCTTAGACGAATTGTTACTGGATGCACAATCACAGGTGCAGAAAGTAAACCCCGAATACGATATTGATATTTCTTTTGAAAAAGAATTTGAAGAGGATGACCTGATCTCAGCCAGGGGTAATGAATACCTGCTTAAAACAGCTTTTGCCAACCTCATGGAGAATGGGTGCAAATTTTCCCCGCAAAAACAAACAGCAGTTGCTATATCTTATGACGAACAAATGGTTGTTATCACATTTACCGACAAGGGTATTGGCATTGCTGCTGAGGACCTGCCCCATATTTACCAGCCGTTTTACCGTGGCGCCAATAAAGCTTTTGTAGAAGGGCACGGGATTGGCCTGCCACTTACTTATAAAATCATCCGCCTGCACCGGGGCACTATATCGGTCAGCTCAGTGCCCAACGAAGGCTCCACCTTTACAATCAGGCTGCCGCATTTGTAACTACCCCTTTTCTAATAAAATTCTAATTTTTTTCTAAAAACGTTCTAACAGTTACTCTTGAGAGGTGGCTTTAATTTTGCCTGTAGTTGAATGTTCAATCGCTTAAGGAAAAAAATAACCACGTGTTAAGAGTTGTACATAAAATAAAGAAGCGGATCCCTTTTACCGGGGAGTATCTGTCAAACGGTTTTCATGCTACCGCAGCCCTCAAACTTAAAAATGCTGCAAGGGGTGACAAGCATTTCTGCTTTGCTATGCTCGACAGTAACGAAACAGGGCTGACAGCCACCCAGGTACGCGACAAGCAGAAAGAACTGGGATTCAACGAAATTACACACGAGAAAGCGCCTTCCTGGTACAAGCAGTTGCTGCATGCATTTATCAACCCGTTCATAGGTGTGCTGATTGTGATTGCTGCAATCTCGCTGATCACCGATGTTTCCCTGGCATCTCCCGGCGACAGGGATTATAAAACCCTCATCGTGGTCTTAGTGATGGTGTTGCTCAGTTCTTTGTTGCGTTTCTGGCAGGAGTTCAGGAGCAATAAGGCGGCTGAGCAGTTAAAGAACATGGTTAAAACCACGATCCTGGTTTTGCGGCAGGAAGCGGGTAAAAAAGAAACCGATATAAAAGATATCGTACCGGGTGATATTGTAATACTGTCGGCCGGCGATATGATACCTGCCGATTGCCGTATCCTGCAATCCAAAGACCTTTTCGTAAGCCAGGCCATGCTTACAGGGGAAGCGCTGCCCGTTGAAAAAAGAGAGTTCTCCATTACTGATGCCGATACAAGAACACCGTTTGAATTAGAGAATATCTGTTTTATGGGCACCAATGTAGTCAGCGGTACTGCAGTGGTTATTGTTGTAACCACAGGCAACCAGACCTATTTTGGTTCTATCAGCAAATCACTCACGGGTAAACGGGCCGAGACAAGTTTTGATAAAGGCGTTAATAGCGTCAGCTGGCTTTTGATCCGTTTTATGCTGGTGATGGTGCCGCTTATTTTCGTGATCAATGGCTTTGCGAAACATGACTGGCTGGAAGCCCTGTTGTTTGCAATTGCAGTGGCGGTAGGGTTAACACCTGAAATGCTGCCCATGATTGTTACCGCCAACCTGGCCAAGGGCGCCATCAATATGAGCAAACGGAAAGTGATTGTAAAACGCCTGAATGCGATCCAGAATATAGGTGCGATGGACATCCTCTGCACGGATAAAACCGGCACGCTGACGATGGATAAGATCGTTCTGGAAAGACACCTGAACGTATATGGCGATGATGATGATGAAGTGCTGAAATGGGCTTACCTGAACAGTTTTCACCAGACGGGATTGAAAAACCTGCTGGACATGGCCGTACTGGAACACGTAGAACTGCACGAGCATTTAAAGGCAGAGGAATATTTTCTGAAAGTGGATGAAATTCCCTTTGACTTTCAGCGGAGAAGAATGTCCGTTATTCTTAAACAGCGTAATGGCAATCACCTGCTTATCTGTAAGGGGGCTGTTGAAGAAATGCTGGACCTGTGTTCGCATGCTTTTGATCCGGGAGAGGATAAACAATTGCATATTGAGAATGATAAAGTGATACCAATGGATGAAGCGATGCGGAAGATCGTTCTGAATACATCCAGGAGACTCAATGAAGAAGGATTGAGGGTATTATTGGTTGCCATCAAAGAGTTCGATAACCGTGCGTTGACCTATGCTGTTTCGGATGAAAAAAACATGATATTGACAGGTTTCATAGGTTTTCTAGATCCTGCCAAGCCCTCTGTCAAACCCTCTATCGAAGCTTTGCATAAATTAGGCATTCAGCTGAAAGTGCTTACCGGCGATAATGAGGTGGTAACAAAGAAGATCTGCAGGGATGTGGGTATTCCCATCAACAATATTGTCTTAGGTAACCAGCTTGAGGCGCTGTCTGACGAAGAATTGACACAACGCATAGATGATATCAGCATTTTTGCCAAGCTGAGCCCCATTCAGAAAAGCCGGGTGGTAAAAGTGTTGCAGGCAAAAGGGCATACGGTTGGTTTTATGGGAGATGGGATCAATGATGCAGCCGCTTTACGCGATGCAGATGTTGGGATATCCGTAGACACGGCTACAGATATTGCCAAAGAAAGCGCCGATATTATTTTATTGGAAAAAGACCTGCTGGTGCTGCGCAAAGGAGTGATATACGGCCGCAGAACATTCGGCAATATCATCAAGTATATCAAAATGACTGCCAGCAGTAATTTCGGTAACATGTTCAGCATGCTGGGGGCCAGTGCATTTCTGCCATTTCTGCCAATGCTGCCTATTCAATTGCTGGTTCAAAACCTGCTGTATGATGTATCGCAGATATCCATTCCCTGGGACAGGATGGACACAGAATATCTCGAAAAGCCAAAAAAATGGGATGCAGGGGGTATTGCCAGGTTTATGGTGTTCATCGGGCCGATCAGCTCCATATTCGATTATGCTACTTTTGCGTTGATGTTTTTCTTCTTTAAAGCCAACCTGCCGCAGCACCAGTCGCTGTTCCAAAGTGGCTGGTTTATAGAAGGATTGCTTTCGCAAACACTGATCGTACACATGATCCGTACGAAGAAGATCCCATTCCTGCAAAGCATCGCAACAGCACCTGTAGTAATGCTCACTGCTGTGATCATGTTGGCCGGTATCATCATCCCTTATTCTCCGTTGGCTGCTGCTTTGAAAATGCAACCGCTCCCGGTTGTTTATTTCCCATTTTTAATTGGCATATTATTATGCTATTGTGTGCTGACGCAATATGTAAAAGTATGGTTCATTAAAAAATTTAATCAATGGCTGTAAAATACCAGGCATACAGCTTTACTATTTAACTATTAAAAACTGGCTTTTATGAAGAAAAGGATGATTTTGGGAATCATATGTTTAGTATCTGCCGGATCCCTGCTGGCACAAAAAGGAGTGGATACGCCCATAACTGGCAACTGGACCAGTCATTTCCAGGCAACTGTTATTGCACAAAGCCATTCAGGCTTCAGATCACTATACAGCGGAACCAACAGCCTGGCAGATTCTGTTGAAAAACCTGCAACAAGTATCACCTCAACTTTATTCTTAGGAAGGAAACTGTGGAAAGGGGCTGCTGTATATTTTAACCCTGAATTATCCGGGGGGAAGGGACTGAGCTTTGCAACCGGTGTTGCCGGTGCGTTGAATGGTGAAACATACCGCGTGGGTAATATACAGCCATCTGTTTTTATTGCAAGGGCCTACCTGCAGCAACATATTCCGCTTGGCAATACCCGGTATGAATATGCTGCAGATGATGTGAACAAGGTGGCGGACATGTTACCTGTTAACAGGATCACTGTTACTGCCGGCAAATTTTCTATCAACGATTTCTATGATAACAATATATACAGTCATGACCCCCGTTCTCAATTCATGAACTGGTCGCTGATGGCCAATGGGGCCTGGGATTACCCGGCTAACACAAGAGGGTATACGATGGGGGTTGTGGTGGAATTGGTGAAGTCTACCTGGTCCATGCGTTTTTCCAGTGTAGCAGTGCCACGTATTGCCAATGCTGCAAAAATGGAATACACTTTCAGCGGGGCTCACTCCGAGACATTCGAAATAGAAAAAAAGACGATGCTTGGTAAACGTCCGGGTATGTTCCGTTTCATCCTCACCAATACTCATTCAAAAGCACCTTCTTATGCCGATGGGATGAAGGCAATTGTCAATAATGATACCCACCTGCTTGCCGTTATTTCGGGCAATGTTGAAAACAATACCTATGGCGGGAGGAAAACAGGATTAGGTTTCAGTGCAGAACAGGAACTGACCAATGAGATCGGGCTTTTTTCGCGCTTGGGATGGAACGATGGCAAATATGCCACCTGGGCTTTCACAGAAATTGATCACACTTTTAGCCTGGGTATCAATGTCAAAGGAAATAAATGGAAAAGACCTGGTGATGCTTTTGGTATTGCTGGTGTTATCAACGGCATCTCTGCTGAGCACAGGGCTTTTCTGAAAGCAGGCGGTTATGGCTTCATTATTGGCGATGGGAGCCTGAATTATGGTAATGAGGCAATCATAGAAACGTTCTATAACGCTAAATTGTCTAAGTTCCTGTGGTTGTCGCTCGATTACCAGTTTGTAAAAAATCCTGCGTACAACAAAGACCGCGGACCGGTGCATGTGTTTGGTGTTAGGGCACACATTGAAATGTGATATAACCTGCCGGAAATAATAAAGCGGCTGAGGTAAATCAGCCGCTTTATTATTTAAATCATCTATCGTAGATGCCGGTGAATTATTTATGCAGCATAATAGCAGGGATATGTGTTTCTCTTCCGCTTGATACCTGTACATTGGTTATGGTAGTATCTTTATATCCATTGGACGCTTTGAACGACACACTGTAATTCCCTTCCTTCAATCCCCTGATCTTAAAGTCGCCATCACCATCGTCAGGAATAGCTGTTGCGGTGTCTTTACCCATATAGGCTTTCACAACAGCATGCGCATCCATTGGCAGCACCCTGCCTTCTATGCGACCGAATTTTTCCATACCAAAAGCTTTGATGGCTGGTTTAAGATAAAATATGCCATTGTCTTCCTGGATGGAAGCTGACAGGTCAAAATCAAGCCACAAGCCCAATTGTCCGGCAGGCATATCATCCAGGTCATCTTCTTCGATCTTAACATACACATAATTCTTTGTGCCGGGAGTCAGTACCAAAGGATGTGTTCCATCGGCAGTAACAACTGAATTGTTGGTGCCCAATGTGAGACGGATCTTTTCAATCCTGCCCACTGGTATGTTGCCTTTAGCCAGTAGGGTATCGATACCATTTCTCAGTTTCATGATATCATAGACACCTGGCCTGATAGAGAGGGTATCCCATTTGCCAAACTGATCCTGGCTGATGTTGTCATCATCTTCATCCCGGTCACCGTCTGCAAAATGACTGTCGTGATCCAGGTTTTCATCGATCTTCACTTCCACTTGCTTGATATCGATAAATACAGAGGTAAACATGCCAGGGTCGTCTGTGAGGTATACCGCTAATGATTTACGCTGGCCGTAATTGGGGGAGGTTGCAGACTTATTACAGGCCATGACCAATAGTGATAATACTATTATGGTTAGCGTGATTCCTATAATGCTGCCTTTTAGGTTTTTCATAAAAACTGATTTTACTTTTAATTAAATAATACAAGGGGATAATTCATACCTGCTGCCCTTTATGCTGTTATTGAAAAGGCCATAGCCAAGTATCAGATACAAGAACTTTGCCAAGTGCTGTTCGGCCGCGGCGATTAATGGGAATTTTTTTTTAGTCATATCGTTTGTTTTACTTCTTATAAAAGACAGTAAAACAGGAACCATAGTCCTAGTGTGCTAAAAGCTTCTCGCATTTACTATGAACATGGTTAATATGCTGATATTCAGACTCTTAATAAATTGTAAGGAATTAAAAACTGAATTGGATAGCGGCTTTGAGTCCAAAATTAACAATACCGGGTCTGTCTCTGTAGTTCAACCGCCAAACTGCATCTACCCGCAGTACATGGAATATATTTTCTATCCCCACTCCAGCCTCCATGTAAGGCTGCTTATCCGGGATAATGAAATGGTAGGCAAGGGAACTGTCGCGAAACCTGTTGGCTGCCTTGTTCGCATCAGTCATGGTTCCTGTTAATGCCCTGAATGTTGCCACTGTTCTCCAGTTCAGTTTTTTGAGTAATGGAAGCCGGTTAAAGGGGAAACCACCCCAGTGGTGCTCAAGGAAAACGCTTGCAAAATGGTCGCTCACAAACTCATAGCGATTCATATTGTTGAACGCATATTTGTTGTAGTAATAGGTGTCATTGCCTTTAGCAACTTCCAGCAACAGAATGGGCAGGGTACCGTCAATGATTCCTCCTTCAACCGTATAAGCGATCCGGCCCAGGGAAGGGATGTTGACATTTTGTGAAACAGTTATATTGTATTTATGATAGTTGAAGTCGCTTTGCAAAAGACCATCGTGTACCTGGAATCCTCTGGTATAGCTGCATTCAATAACAGGATACCTGCTTCCCATGCTGATCCTGCTAAAAGGACCCGCAAGGATGTTCTCCTTATATGCATAGCGGACAGACACGAATGCTTCTGCAACTTTATATGATTTGCCCAAATATGAACTATGGGAATTGATGAGATGCGGTGTAAACTTTCCATGGGTATAATAGCTATTGAAAGCAGGTGATAAAACGCGCTTGTCAACCGCCAATTGAACCGAAAACCCGTTCTTGTAATACTGCTGGTACTGGAGTTTAAATTGTTCAGTGTTGACCAATTGGATCCTGCCCCTGGCAACTCTTCGCATCATGGATCCAAAAATGGAATTTTCGTTAAGTTCATTGGTATGATCAGCTACGGAAGCAAAATCGTTCTCATAACTCAGTCGGATGGTCTCCCAGTTTCTCCTGCTCAGAACAAACAGGCTGCTTAGTGCATATTTAAAAGTATGACGCTTCATGCCCAGCCCGGCATAACCTTTCAGCTGAACCCAGTTGCTGAACTTTGTGTTGGTCCGCAGCCCCAGGTTAAATCTGGCACCTTCAATGGTATTGGCTGTAAATGTTTTATAAATATTGCCAATGTCTATTTTACCCATAGGATAATACCCTGTTCCTAAGGCAGTGATTATATTACTGTAGGTAGTAAAAGCCGGAACTTTCCTGATCGAGTCAACCATGGTATATACCCACTGCTCTTTTGTTGTAAGAGGCACAAAACGGTGCTGCTCCCAATAACTGTTTTCTTTTTGCAGGGATGGCAGTACGCCTATTTCATTCTTCTCATGTTGAAAAGCTGTATCGATCAGGGGGTTATTAATGATGATGTTTTTGTAATGTGAAACTTTTTTACCCACAAAACCGAGCGCTTCTTTTGATAAAGTAGTAAAAGTAATGGTCAGCTCGTTTTTGGAAACGACCATTACCGAATCGGCTGCTGGAATGAAATCCTGGGTTACCATAATATTTTTCACCCAGTTAATATTGGCGCCTTCGTTCATTTGCATGCTGATGGCCGTAATTGCATAAGTCTGATCCATCACCCAGCATTCCCCAGTAAAAGTATTGCTGCTGCTATAAAGCGGATGAAAACTTAACCGGAAATACTTGCGGCCATTGATGACCTTTCTTTCTTCAATAGTGTACTTGTAATAGCTTAAGCCATTATCTGCCAGCGGACTAACAAATGATACTTTGAGTAAGGTCAGGTAATTATCATAGATGTCTACCTGCTGTTTCAGATCGTCCAGGTATTTGATCACGCTTTCATTTTTAATGCCCGATACCTGTTTTGCCTTATAGCTTGTTTTTTCTTTTTTGGGTTCTTTGCTGTAATAATAATCGGCAATACTTTCTGTCAGGAATATGGGTATCTGCGGTTCTCCGCGGCTGCCGGAATCGGTATGATTGAAAACGAAAGCAAAGGGCTGCATAAAGCGGCTCTTCTTTGTCTTTTCGGAAATATTGCTGGCGTCGAATTCCAGTTTATCATACACTTCATATTGTATGGATGCAAAGCGGACGGGGTCGTTTTGAAGTTTATGTTGCAGTATTTTTTTGAAAAGATGAACCGCCGGATCATAACCTTTAGGATACACCACTACTTCGGTCAGGGTATTGGTAAGCGGAAGCAGTCCCAAGTTTATTTCCTGTGATTCTTTTTTGGTGATGGCCAGCATGCTCGTTTGGTAACCCATCATGCTGATCCTGATTGAATCAACGCCATGTTCAACTACAAAAGAAAAATGACCGGCTGAATCTGTAATGGCGCCCCTTCTGAAATTGGCTGCACGGACAGAGCAGGACACCAGCGGGGTATTGGTTACTGCATCTCTGACAGTACCGCTGATACAGATGTATTGACTGCAGGCTGAATTAGCAAATAAGTGTGTTAATAAAAGCAGCAGTAAATGGGTAAAATGATTTCGCATCAGAGCCGTGTTAAAATGAGCTTGTAAATAGAGGACATCAGAACATTGCGTACAGTCCTATTATAAAAGCGGGTTTTTACGAATTCTAAGGCGGCCTTTTTTGATGGCGCCTGGCTGCAAATACCATAAAACGCTTATCTTTAACTCGTTATCCCGGAATAGTATATAACTGCTTTTAAATCAATTGATCAATCCTCATGAGCCCTGAAGAAGCATTAATCTGGAAAAAGATTCAGGAAAAAGATCTCAGGGCATTTGAAAACTTTTACAAGGAAGGATACAAACGCTTTTTTCTGATGGCTTTTAATTATTTAAAAGACCCCGATCTTTCACAGGAGGTAGTGAATGACGTTTTTATGAAACTATGGGAGGATGGGGCAGGGATTACGATTGAAAAATCACTGGTATCCTATATCTACAGGGCCATTATCAACCGCAGTCTCAACCTCCTGAGCAGGCAAAAAAGGGAGGCACAGCAGCTGAAGGAACTGAGCTATGTGTCGCAGGATGAGGTCTATGAACTGAGAAGAATAGAGGAGACCGAGTTGAAGGCCGCACTTTATAAGGCCATTGATCAATTACCGAATCAGTGCAAGCGGGTATTTTGTATGAGCCGTTTTGAGCAATTAAAGCAACAGGAGATTGCCGATAAACTGGGAATTTCGATCAAAACGGTTAAAAACCATATCACACATGCTTTAAAACAATTACATGCGGCTTCGGGGGACCTGTGGATTTCCCTGGCCCTTTTGATCAAAATAATTTTTTTTTGGCGCTGACCAGGGCCAAAACCATTTTTATATGTCTTAATTAATAGAAAGTTAATAAAAGTATGAATTCCTTACCTGAATATGAGATTCCCTGGGATGTAATTACCGTCTCCTTGCAGCACCAGTTGTCTGCCGAGGAAGCCGTTCAGTTACAGCAATGGCTCTCTGCCAGTGAAGGCAACCGGCAAAAATATGACCAGCTGCAACAGTTGTGGGACAGACAACTGGACGATTTCGCTGCATTCCAGGCTGCAGATGAAAAAAATGCCTGGGAAGCATTACAACAAAAACTAACCGCAGGCCTATCCGTTGAAAAAGAAACACCCGTTATTATCGGACGATTTACCTGGCTCTCCGACATGAGACGCTGGACGGCCGTTGCAGCCATTTTTATCCTGATTGCCGCAGGTACTATCTGGTATATCAGCCAGGATGACAAAACACTGCTGTATGAAACCGCCGCCAGTGAACAACGGAATATTACCCTGCCGGATGGCTCCACTATTGTACTGAAGCAGTTAAGCAAAATCATAGTGGCGCAGAACTATAACAAACAAAGCAGGACGGTTAATCTGGTAAAAGGAGAGGGCTTTTTTACCATTATCCACCAGCCGGAAACCCCTTTTATTGTCAATATGGATGAGTCGAGTGTAAAAGATATTGGTACCAGCTTTACTATACAAAGGGCCTCCGGCAAGGTAAAAGTGGTGGTATCGAGCGGGAAAGTTGCCTTTATCAGGAATGAAACCAATGAATCGAAAGAATTATCCGCCGGCATGGCATTGTCCTACGATGTTGTTGCCAAACGCTTTGGCGAAATGGAATCTGTCAACTCCCCACAGTTTGATCAGAACCTGCTGCTTTTCGATCATACTCCACTGACCGACGTAGTAGACATTGTACAAAAGAAGTATAACAGGAAAATAGAACTGGCCGATCCTGTCATCGGGCAAAAGAAATTAAAGGCCGACCTGCATGGGCAAACTTTCGACAGGGCATTGCAGGTTATCTGCTCATCTTTAAACCTTGACCATACCGAAAAAAACGGTATTATTATACTGCGGGAAAAAGAAAATAAGTAGGATGCATTCAAGTTTACAACCTGGATTATCGCAATGCCACAAAGCAACGAAACAGATACTATTGTGCATATACTTCACTGTTTTTTTACTTGGCAGCATGGCGTTCGTTCATGCGCAGGCACCATCTCCCTCTACCACCATCGTTAACATAGACGTCAATAACCTGCCACTCGACAGCGTATGTTCATTGGTTGAAAAGCAAACCTCTTTCCGGTTTGCCTATAACACGGAACTTGTTCAACTGCAAAAAAGGATCACCTACCGATCCGGGCCGGTTTCTTTGGCCGAATTGTTAAAAATTTTATTCCGCGACACCAACCTGGGCTATAGCATCATTGGTAACCAGGTTGTCCTTCAAAGGATTACTATGCCTAATAAGGTTGTGATCAATGGTTATGTCAGGGATGCCAAAACAGGGGAGATGCTGATTGGAGCAGCCATTTACCTGCCGGCCAATAAGACCGGTACGATATCCAACAATTATGGATTTTATGCTGTTACCGTACCACAGGCGGAGGCGATGGACATGCAGGTTTCTTATGTCGGTTACCAAACAGTAATAAGAAAAATGAATGCCGCGCGCAGTACAACCTTAAATATCGACCTTGAGCAACACCAGGACTCTGTTAAACATGTAATCGTTGTTGATGACAGAAGTAATGAGAATATCAGGTTGAACCAGTTAAGCACTGTTGACATTTCTTCTGATATGCTTGCTGATGCACCCTCCGTAAGCGGTACCGGCGATATTATTAATACCGTTGAGATGCAACCGGGTGTGCATGCAGGACTGGAAGGCACGCCGGGCTTTTTTGTCAGGGGAGGGAACTCCGGACAGAACCTGGTGCAACTGGATGAAGCGAATTTGTATAACCCCAGTCATATGTTTGAACTGGTGAGCATCTTTAACCCGGCCACCATTAAGAGAGCAACTTTATTAAAAGGCGGATTTCCTGCTGCATATGGCGATTACCTGAGCTCCGTTTTGGATATTTCGATGAATGACGGAGACAACCAGCAGTTCGGAGGGGTTGCGCAGGCAGGAACAATTGTATCCGGCGTAACCTTGTACGGGCCTGTGAAACGTAAAAAGGCTTCTTTTCTGGTTGCCGCGAGAAGGAGTATGATTGATCTCTTGTTGCAGCCATTTGCTGTTAAGAATTATTTTAGTAATTATGCCTTCTATGATGTGAATGCAAAACTGAGTTACCAGTTTTCTCAGCGTGACCGTATTTTCCTGAGCTATTACAAAGGACAGGATCATAATACCTACCAGGGTGAAACAGCCGACAGCAATGCCATCACTTATGGAAATAAATTTGGTAATGAGGTTTTTGCATTTCGCTGGAACCATTTGTTCAGCAGGAAATTGTTTGTGAACACTTCGGCAATGTACAATGATTATTACCAATCAGTTTCAGCCATCCAGGACGATTATTTTGCCCAATTGTATTCAGGTATCAGGGATATCAATATCAAAACAGATTTTTATTATTACCCCGGCCAGGCACACAGGATCAAAGGCGGGGTCAATTACCTGCGACAGCAATTATTCCCGGCTACGATTTCAGATAAGATACCACCCAGTGGGGTGATCAACAATATTAAGCCCGAGGAGATCCACGAAAAAACAACCCACCGAATGGCTGCATACCTGAGTGATGAAATCAGGTTCAGCAGTAAACTGAGCGCCTATCTTGGTGTGCGGGTGCCCGTATTTTATACCCCTGCTGTTCAATATATTGATGTGGAGCCAAGGGTGTCTTTGCGTTACTTAGTTAGTCCAACTACCAGCATCAAAGTGGCTTATACGGAGATGCATCAATATATTCACCTGGTACAAAGTTATAACTCATCTTTCCCTGCAGAAATATGGATCGGGAGCAGTAATGTTGTAAAACCACAATTGGGACACCAGCTCTCCATTGGCCTGTTTAAAAATTTTGCAGGTAATACTTTCCAGGCCAGTGTTGAAGGATATTACAAGCTGATGGAGAACCAGCTTTTATTTAAAGGGAAAACCGAACCAACCATTGATGATAGCCTGGAGAACAATCTCATATTCGGAAAAGGACGCAGCTATGGGGTTGAATTTTTTATCAGGAAGAAAAAAGGAAAATTAACCGGGTGGGTTGCTTATGCTTTGGCCCATGCGTACCAGCAATTTGATTCTTTAAACCTGGGCAATGAATTTCCATTTGCGTATGACAGGCGGCATAGTTTTTACCTGACCAGCGCTTATGCTATTGACCGGCAATGGAAAGTAGCGGTTAATTTTTTTGCAGCCAGTGGCAGGAATTTTACCGTCAGCACCACTAAACCAAGTGGTAACCCACTATATGATGATGAAAACAACAATGGCACTCCGACCGGCGGGCTGCCTGATATTGAGATTAACAACTACCGGCTTTCGCCATATGACCGGCTTGATCTATCGGTCAGTTACAAGCATGTAAGACAAAAGGCACGAAAAGCAGTGGAAACTGAATGGTCGCTTTCTGTGTACAATGTATATGCGCAGCATAATATATTCTTTGCATACCGTGCTATTGACCCTGTGTCAAAACAAGCCATCATCAAAGAAGTATCATTCATTCCTGTGATACCAACACTTAGCTTCCGATGCAAATTTTAGTACTGCCTGGTGCAGTGCTTATTGGGTCAGTTTTATTTGATTTGCGGTACAGGGAAGAGTATGCCCCCAAATAATAAATAAGCCCAGAGTAAGGTCCAGAAAATATTGAATAATTGCGCACCCACAAAAGCCAGTGCAGGACGGCCACCCTCAATCTTAACGAGATCTGCAAACCTTGCTTCCAGGCCAATGGATACAAATGCCAATGCAAACCAGATGGTACGCAGGCCGGACAGGCTATTGCTTACTAACTTAACCGTACCTGCAGGGATCAGGAAAGAAAACAGAAGGGAAGCCGCAATGAAACCCAGTACAAATTTCGGAAAGCGCTCCCATACTACTTTTAACCCGGGACTTTCTGTGGTTGTTGTGTCTGCGTTCTTTTTTCTATATGTCCACCAGAGTGCAATAAAAAAAGCAGCCACGCCAATCAGCACGTTTTGAGAAAACTTAACGATCACCCCCGCCTTGGTGGCAGCGGGTCCAACAAGCTGTGCAGCGGCGGTAACGGAAGCTGTGGTATCTAAAGTACCACCCAGCCAGGCTCCCCCAACTATTTCAGGAATATGTAATACTTTGATCAGCCAGGGTTGCAGCACCAGCATGGGAATGGCAACGATCAGAACTAAAGTGGTTACATACGACAGCTTCTTTTTATCACCATTGATGGCGCCGCTGGCAACAATAGCTGCCGACACGCCGCAAATAGCTACAGCCGATGCCAATATCACTCCGAATTCATCATCTACATTTAATTTGCGGCTTAACCACAAGGCAAATACCCACACAGCGGCAACCACCAGAACCGCCTGGATAATACCGGGCAGTCCCGCTTTTACAATATCTGTAAACAGGATACTGGTACCAAGGATCACCAATCCTGTTTTGATAAAAAATTCTGAGCGCGCAGCTTCTTTCAGCCATGTAGGAATGGTAAAGACATTATTGATGAGCAGACCAAGGATCAGTGCAAAAACAACGTATTCCAGTCCATAATAGCTGATGGTTTTATTGCCGGCCAGCAGGAGCGAAATAATGGCCAGTATATAGATGAAAGCAAAACCAGCCATATATTTTTTTACACTGCCGCCCGATAAGGCAATGGCGATGGCAGAAAGGAACAGGAACACAATGCCTGCTTCAATGATGGCGATGATATTTCCGGCAGTCAATACCTTGCCCCGCAATTCAGCGCCATCTGCCCATTGATACACAGGCAGGGTAGGTTTGAATGCAGGATGAACAGCTGCAATGATTAAGAAGAGTAAAATGATGGAACCGCCAATCAGTACTGCCCACCAGTCCTCTGTCAATGTGCGGAAAAAACTTTTCTGTTGAGGAATGCTGGCATCCATTGTTACTGCAGAACTTAGATCTGTCATAGTCTTCAATATTTATAAATGATAATATTCGGATACAATGTAGGATTGTTTTCTTACAGGTTTATATGAAATACATCCCGTAACGCCTGCTTGGCCGCCCAATAGCCACACATGCCGTGCACACCTCCGCCCGGTGGAGTAGAGGAGGAACAGATATACATTCCTTTCGCGGATGTTCTGTAGGGCGACCACCTCAACGCGGGCCTGGTGAATAACTGCAGCCAGTCGATCGCCCCTCCATTGATATCGCCACCGATATAATTTGGATTGTATGCTTCCATTGCTGCGGGGTTGAACACGTGTTTTGCAAGTACACGGTCGCGGAATCCCGGTGCAAAACGTTCTACCTGTTTTTCAATAGCCTCAGACATATCGGTCGTGACGCCATGCGGTACGTGGCAGTAGGCCCAGGCGGTGTGTTTGCCTTCCGGGGCCCGTGAAGCATCGAACAGGCTTTGCTGGGCCAGCAGGACAAATGGTTTAAGAGGGTTCATGCCATGCCACGACAGGGATTCGTTCATTGCAATCTCTTCCAGGGTGTTACCAATATGAACAGTGCCGGCGCTACGGCAGGCCTCATTGGTAAATGGAATGGGCGCATCCAATGCCCAGTCAATTTTAAACACACCCATGCCATAACGGTACCGTTCGAGTTGCCATTTGTAAATGGATGAAAATTGATGCCCTGCTATCTGTAATAGCTGCCGGGGTGTGACATCGAATAAAATAGCTCTGGCTGATGGAAGCTGGCTGAGTGTTTTTACGTAGTACCCTGTTTCTATCTTTCCGCCAATGGAGCGGAAATAATCTGCCATAGCAAGGGCAATTGCGCCTGAACCACCTTTCGGAACAGGCCATCCCTGCCGGTGTGCAGTAATAAGCAACACCAATCCAATTGCACTTGTTGCAATGCCCGATAACGGCAACATGGAATGAGCCGCCATCCCTGCCCACAAACCCCTTGCTTTAGTACCATGAAATCTTTTTACCAGGGAAGTAGCCGGCTGTAATGCCTTGATACCAAAACCTGCCATGCCCAACGGGTTGGCCGGCCAATGCAAAGGGGCTAACACGTCTGCTGCAATACAGGGCCATCGTTCCACCAACGGTGTAATGAGTTGGGTATAGGCAGCTGCATCCTGTTCGAGGGAACCGGCGGTCAGTTGTATGTCCTTTTGCAAAACGGCAGCGCTGCCATTGTCAAAAGGATGCGCTGCCGGTATGTCGGGATAGAGGAACTGCAGACCAAATTGTGAGAGGGGAAGCGACTGAAAAAAAGGAGAAGCCACTGCCAGGGGATGGATGGCGGCACAAACATCGTGATGGTAGCCGGGCAAAGTGAGTTCCATGGTACGCATACCGCCGCCGATTGTATCCTTTCCTTCAAGGAGCAGGATAGACAGGCCTTGCTGCTGCAGCGCAATGGCAGCTGCCAGCCCATTAGGACCAGCGCCTACCACTACGGCATCAAAGTCCCTCTTTATAGGTGCATTGCTTCCCATTCTTTATAAAATTGAGCTAAATAAGCCTGCATGAACTCGTGACGCTGTACTGCTATTTGCTTACCTGTTGTGGTATTCATCCTGTCTTTCAGCAATAATAATTTCTCGTAAAAATGGTTGATGGTTGGAGCAGTGCTGTTTTTGTACGCTTCTTTGGTCATCTGGAGGTCGGGTTTGATCTGCGGATTGTAGATCTCCCTGTTCTTAAAACCGCCATAATGAAAGGCGCGTGCGATGCCAATAGCACCAAGGGCATCCAGCCGGTCTGCATCCTGTACCACAGCCAGTTCGGGTGAATAGAAGCCCGCTTTGAAATTACCGCCCTTGAAAGAGATATTGGCAATAATATTTTCAACGTGGTCTGTTACATCCGCCGAAACTCCTAATCCCTGCAGCAATTCCCTTGCCTTCCTGGGTCCGATCGTTTCATCGCCATGATGAAACTTGGCATCAGCAATATCATGCAGTAAGGCACCCAGTTCTACCACCAGGTTGTTGACCTGTTCCGTTTGCGCGATCAGTTTTGCCGTACGCCATACCCGCTCAATATGCCACCAGTCATGCCCGCCTTCGGCATTGGCTAATTCCTTTTTCACAAAAATGATGGTACTTGCTATGATCTCCGCTTCAGTCATTTTAATCTAATTTAATCTAAGGTAACAATATGGCCCTTATTTTAGGTATAAGCCCTTTTATAACTAATATTAATAGCCTGGTTGCTCTGTTTTTCCATGTTTAATTAATATTGTTTCATCTTTTGCAAATAAAGGAGTATGCTATGTTATTGTTTGCAGTTAATTTAGTCGTGGAATGCAGCCCATAGCTGTTATCCGGTAAAAGCAGCCTGCCATTATGTTACTATTAGGAATAGACGTAGGAACCTCTTCAATAAAAGTGTCTGTTGTGGATGCGCAGTCACAGCAGTGTATTGCTTCGGCACAATACCCCGACACAGAATCCGGCATCCATGTTGTGCAACCGGGATGGGCTGAGCAATCGCCCGACATGTGGTGGGAACATGTACAACAGGCCATTCTTAAAGTCAATGCTACCGGACTATACAACCCCCATGATATCAGCGCTATTGGCATTGCTTACCAGATGCATGGCTTGGTGTTGGTGGATAAGGAGCAGCAGGCATTGCGGGAATCGATCATCTGGTGCGACAGCAGGGCTGTAGCAACAGGCGACGCTGCATTTCATGCCATAGGGGAAGAAAAATGTTTATCGCACCTGCTCAACTCACCCGGCAACTTTACAGCTTCAAAATTAAAATGGGTGAAAGACCATGAACCTGCTTTGTATGGCAGCATTGATAAAGTGATGTTACCGGGAGATTTTATTGCGATGAAACTGACCGGCAATATTACCACCAGTATTGCTGCTTTGTCTGAAGGCATTTTCTGGGACTTTGTCAATGATACCTTATCGGAAGACGTGTTCGGATATTATGGATTTGATACCGGGTTGATACCAGCTATCCAACCATTGCTGTCATCTCATGGAACCGTGCGGGCAACTGTTGCTGCCAAACTATCGTTGAAAGCAGGAACACCCGTTACCTATAAGGCAGGTGATCAGCCCAACAATGCCCTTTCTTTGAATGTGCTGGAGCCCGGCGAAGTAGCTGCCACGGCCGGCACTTCCGGGGTTATCTACGGGGTGAGCGACCAGTTGAGCTACGACAAAGCCTCACGCGTAAACAGTTTTGCGCACGTGAACTATACGCCCGATGATAAAAGGATAGGGGTTCTTTTATGCATCAATGGTACCGGTATTATTAACCGGTGGGCGAGGGACCATTTTGGATGCAATAATAGTTATGCGCAAATGAACGAGCAGGCGCAACAGGTTGCTGCCGGTGCCGATGGGTTGCGTGTGCTCCCTTTTGGCAATGGCGCAGAAAGAATGTTGTGCAACAGGCAGATCGGTGCACACCTGCAGCATATTGACCTGAATATACATACCCCTGCCCATATTTTCAGGGCGGTACAGGAGGGCATTGCCTGCGCATTCCGTTACGGACTGGATATTATGCGCGACAACAAAATGAACCCATCTGTGATCCGCGCCGGCCGGGCCAATCTTTTCCTGAGCAACCTGTTTGCCGAAGCCTTTGTAAACACTACACAGGTTCCTGTTGAGCTGTATAAGAACGATGGAAGTATGGGTGCAGCTATTGGCGCCGGCCTAGGTGCCGGCGTCTATGCTTCTTCACGGGAAGCGTTCTCCAACATGCAACGGGTAAAAATAATAACGCCTGGCAAAGAAACCGATAGGTACAATAATATCTACCACGAATGGAAAAAACTCCTGGATGAAAAATTATCCTAAAAATAACGATTACTGATTATTCATTACTAATTAAACAATTCATATGCAAGTCATCACCGGAACCAAAACATTCTTTAAAAACATTGGCCAGATCAAATACGAAGGCCCTGCAACGGATAATCCGCTTGCTTTTCGCTGGTATGATGAGAACAGGATAGTGGATGGTAAAACAATGAAGGAATACCTTCGCTTTGCCTGTGCCTACTGGCATTCTTTCTGCGGCAATGGCGGTGATCCGTTTGGAGAACCTACGCACCTGTTTGCCTGGAATGAAAAGAAAGATGCATTAGAACGTGCCAAAGACAAAATGGACGCTGCTTTTGAATTCATCACCAAAATGAACCTGCCTTATTATTGCTTTCATGATGTGGATGTGGTGGATTATACTAATGATGTAAAAGAAAATGACAGCAGATTACAGGCACTGGTTGACTATGCCAAAGAGAAACAGGCAGCCAGTGGTGTTAAACTCTTATGGGGTACTGCTAACCTTTTCTCTAACCGTCGCTATATGAATGGCGCTGCCACCAACCCTGATTTTCATGTACTGGCACATGCCGGTGCACAGGTAAAGGCGGCATTGGATGCTACAATTGCGCTGGGAGGGGAGAACTATGTGTTCTGGGGAGGTCGTGAAGGATACATGAGCCTGCTGAACACCAACATGAAAAAAGAACAGGAAAATTTAGCCCGTTTCCTGCATACTGCTAAGGACTATGCAAGAAAACATGGGTTCAAAGGAACCTTCTTTATCGAACCCAAACCATGTGAGCCTTCCAAACACCAGTACGATTATGATGCAGCTACTGTTATCGGATTTCTGCAACAATTCGATCTGCTGAATGATTTCAAACTGAATATAGAAGTGAACCATGCCACACTTGCCGGGCATACCTTCCAACATGAATTACAAGTGGCTGCCGATCATGGCATGCTGGGCTCTATCGATGCCAACCGCGGCGATTACCAGAATGGATGGGATACCGATCAGTTCCCGAATAATATCAATGAACTGGTAGAAGCCATGCTGGTAATTATTGAGGCCGGTGGCTTCGGGGGCGGCGGCATCAATTTCGATGCAAAGATTCGACGTAACTCTACCGATCCTGAAGACCTGTTCCATGCGCATATCGGCGGCATGGATCAATTTGCCAGGGCGTTGATCATTGCTGATACCATACTGAAACAATCTGAATATAAAAAAATACGTACAGAACGATATGCATCCTTTGATACAGGAAAAGGAAAAGCATTTACTGCAGGGAAATTGTCGCTCGAAGAACTGCGCGCTTATGCCATTGAAAACGGTGAACCTGCTGTGAACAGTGGCCGGCAGGAATACCTGGAAAACTTAGTCAATCGATATATATAGAAATAATACATGTAATTTAATATAGCAGTTAACTCACCCTGTAAGTATAATAAATGCTTGCAGGGTCAGTTATTCGTACTTATTCTTATCTTTCAGCGTCTATTCATCAACCTAACGTTTCAAACCAAGGATTGCGCCAATGAAAACCTTACAAACCCTTGATTATCTTGTCTTCCTTTTTTATTTTCTGATCGTTGCCTCTTATGGCTTCTGGGTATATAAAAGAAAACAAAAAGCTTCTGTATCTGCTTCTCATGATTATTTTCTGGCCGAAGGATCACTCACCTGGTGGGCTATCGGCGCTTCACTGATTGCTTCGAACATTTCTGCCGAACAGATGATCGGTATGAGTGGTTCGGGTTTTAAAATGGGACTTGCCATCGCTACCTATGAATGGATGGCTGCGGCTACACTGATCATTGTTGCGATCTTCTTCATCCCCATTTACCTGAAGAACAAGATATATACGATGCCGCAGTTCCTGAACCAGCGCTATAACTCAACTGTTGCCATGATCATGGCAATATTCTGGTTGCTGCTGTACGTGGTGGTGAACCTGACTTCTATTTTGTATCTGGGTGCATTAGCCATCAGCAGTATCTCTGGTATCAGCATCACTGCCTGTATGTTTGCATTAGCCATCTTTGCCATTTTCATCACATTGGGCGGGATGAAAGTGATTGGTTATACAGATGTGATCCAGGTGTTTTTCCTGATACTCGGTGGCCTGGTTACCACATATCTTGCCCTGAACCTGGTGGCTGAAAAATTTGGCGATACTGGTATTGTCAAAGGCATGCATCATCTGTTTAATTCGGCTGATGACCATTTTCACATGATCTTTAAGAAAGATAATCCCAATTACCTTGACCTGCCGGGTTTATCCATTCTGATTGGCGGTATGTGGATTGTGAACCTGAATTACTGGGGTTGTAACCAATACATTACGCAAAGGGCGCTGGGTGCTTCCCTGCCTACTGCACGTAGCGGTTTGCTCTTCGCCGCCTTTCTCAAAATGCTGATGCCGGTGATCGTTTGCCTGCCTGGTATTGCTGCCTATATGTTGCATCAAAAAGGGGGCTTCCAGACTGAAATGCTGCAGGACGGTGAACTGAACCCTGATAAAGCGTATCCTGTACTGCTGAACCTGCTGCCCGCCGGACTGAAAGGTCTTTCCTTTGCGGCACTCACAGCTGCCGTTGTGGCTTCACTGGCAGGTAAGGCCAATAGTATTGCTACCATCTTTACACTGGATATCTATAAAAAAGTGATCAACCATGAAGCTGATGAAAAGAAAATGGTAAGGATCGGAAAATTCACTATCGTTGTAGCCATGATGCTGGCAGTGCTTATTGCACCCCTGCTGGGTATTGATAAAAAAGGCGGCTTTCAGTATATCCAGGAATACACAGGCTTTGTATCACCGGGTATTTTTGCCATGTTCATCATGGGCTTTTTCTGGAAAAAGACGACTTCCAATGCGGCTCTTTTTGCTACTGTTGGCGGTTTTGCCATGTCCATCATCCTGAAAATATTACCCAAGGTGATGGATCTGTCCTTCCTGGCATCTACCGGTTTTTCAAAGGCCAATGTGAACGGCGTTTATGAAATACCATTTATCGACCGGATGGGTATGGTATTCGGCGTTTGCGTGATCAGCATGATCATTATCAGTAAGATTGACCAGGCAAGGGGTGTTAAAACCAATGGGCTGGAAGTGGATGCCAAAATGTTTGGCATGTCCAAAGGCTTTGCAGTTGGCGCTTTAATCGTTTGCGGCTTACTGACTGCGATTTACAGTATTTTCTGGTAATGGCTTTTCTTTTGTTTATTATAAGTTCATGTAATAAATGATGAATACTTGATAATCAGATTATTGAATAAAAAATATCTTGGTAGATAAACCTAGTTGGCTTAGTAAGTAAACTCTGTTGGCCTAGTAGGTAAACCTGGTCGGCTTAGTAAGTAAACTCCGTCGGCCTAGTAGGTAAACCTGGTCAGCATAGTAAGTAAACTTCGTCTGGTGGTTGTGCAAACCTGGTCTGGCAGCACTTATAAACCGCCTGTAGTCAGGTAAGTATAACTGATACTGCCTACTTTATTTTTGCCCTTATCGTAGCAGATCTCTGTTTGTTTCAACCCTTTTTCATTATAAGTATACTTCCAGGTATAATAGCTGTTATTGCTGCCTAAAGAAACCTTTGTCATCTGGCTGATACGGCCATTGGCATCATACTCATACAGGTAATCAGGCAGCATTTTTTTCGTCCGGCTATTATACCGTACAATATCGGTCAGTAAGTGTTTGCTGGTATAATAATAATAGTAAGTTTCCAAGGGAATATTTTTC
This sequence comes from Sediminibacterium sp., assembly GCA_041856175.1. Classification (GTDB taxonomy): domain Bacteria; phylum Bacteroidota; class Bacteroidia; order Chitinophagales; family Chitinophagaceae; genus Sediminibacterium. The sequence goes on along the minus strand of JBHAFM010000018.1, from coordinate 12,445 downwards.
CGCTTCCAATGTTCTTCGGCAATATTGCCCTGTTCATCTTTGATAAAACTGACCGTAATCGTGTCTGCCCGGTTCTTGATCTTCAGCATCTGCAATGGCTGCCCTTGCTCATCGTATGACCATTCATGCGTTTCCACGGTGGTGTATTTCATGGCGGTATCTGCTGTGGTCAACGTAGTTTTTTGTAGGCGGCCTTTGTCATCATACTGGTAATCGGTTCTGTTGTCAATGCCATTGCCGTTTGCCTGCGCCTTTTTTAGTTTGCCAAGTTCGTAGGTGTTAACAGTAACATTCTTCCTGCCGCTGATATTGGCATCGGTGATCGTTATCTTTTTCCCATCCATGCTGATCTCCTGTTCTAAGAAAAACCCCTCCATAAACGCATTGTCGCCATCGTAGCTGGTAACTTTTACTGTCCTGATCTTATTATTACGCAACAGCTTGTATTGCTCAGCGCCCTGCTGCGTAGAAATAATGTCGTTCAGGTAATATTGCCCGTAACTGTTAACGGTTAAAAGAACGAAGCATGCAATGCCGGCTAACACCTTCATAAACGGAATAATTTCTCCAAATGTACAGGTACAGTTTTCAACATTCCAAAAACATCAATTTGCCGGCTCTTGCCGCAACCGATTTGTTCTGTACTTTTAATCAAATCTTATTAACCAAAGCGCTTGAGGTAAAGGATATTAATCTTATTTATATGCAGGAAACAGCAGATAGTTTTTTACGGTTGGTGAAGATCATGGATGAACTGCGGGAGCAGTGTCCCTGGGACAGGAAGCAGACCATCCACACCCTCCGCCACCTCACCATTGAAGAGACGTATGAACTGGCTGATGCCATTACAGAGGAAAACTGGAAAGGGATCAGGGAGGAGCTGGGAGATATACTCCTGCATATTCTTTTTTATGCCAGGATCGGCACTGAGCAAAATCGGTTTACACTGAAGGATGCCATTGACGGTGTTTGTGAGAAACTGATCAACCGGCATCCGCATATTTATGGCGATGTGAAAGTGAAAGATGAAGAAGACGTAAAAAGGAACTGGGAGCAGATCAAACTGAAGGAACGTGGGGAAGACGACCGGAAAAAATCAGTACTTGGCGGCGTGCCAACATCCCTCCCCGCTGTTGTAAAAGCCACCCGTATCCAGGAAAAAGCCAAACAGGTGGGATTCGAATGGGAAAATAAAGCAGATGTGTGGAAGAAGGTAGAGGAAGAGATGAATGAACTGCAGGAAGCAGTGGAACTGGAGCAGCAGGATAAAATAGACGAAGAGTTTGGCGATGTGCTCTTCAGCCTTGTAAATTATGCACGGTTTTTGCGGGTTGATCCGGAAGGAGTCCTGGAAAAGACGAATAAGAAATTCATTCATCGCTTTCAACAGATGGAAGCCATTGCAACGAAGCAGGGAAAAGAGCTGGGAGAAATGTCGCTCACAGAAATGGATGCCATCTGGAATGAAGTAAAAAAACAAAACGCGCATACTTGATCCATATACTCAGACAAGCTGCTTACAAGCATGGTTACCTGATTATTACAGCCGCCTGGTTGTACACGATCTCGTTTATATTCATCAATTACTGGAATTACAACGCTTCCCCGCAAAAGGTAAAAGCCAAATTAGAACAGCGGCTGGCGGACCAGGAGCAGCGGGTAAAGGAAATTGTTGCAGATACCGCTCTGCTCGGCACGCTTATCAACGATAATAACAGCACTGCAAAAACAGCACTCACCCGGGAGGACTTTGGATTGTTTGTATACCAGCCGGATGCTGACGGTACACCAACGCTTGCCTATTGGAATACCAACCGGATGTATATAAGCCAGGATGACCTGAAGCGCCGTGACAGCAGTTTTTTTGTGATCAAACGAAACGGCGAATTTGAACTGATCAGGCAAACCGTTGCGTTGAAAGGAAAGCAGGTGCTTGTAATTGCCATGCTGCCTGTAAGGTGGTCATTTTTTATTGAGAATAAATACCTGCATTCCGATTTCGCAGGGTTCAAAGACCTTAATAAGCAATACGAGATCAGCTTTGATCCCGGGTCAATTCCTGTGGTCAATAGCGCAGGACATACCCTTTTTGGTATTAAACTGAAAAGCGGCAGATCTTTTATTTCATACGATAGCATTACAGTGATACTAAGGGTACTTGCCATTATCCTGTTGTTTGTGTTCTTCCATTCGCTGGCGGAAGCACTGGCAATAAGATCACGGTTTAAAACGGGCTTTCTGCTCCTGCTCACTGTGGTGGTGGTACTTCGCTTTATTTCGTATCAGTCCAATTTCCCGTTCGACTACAGCAAATTGCCCTTGTTTGATCCGTCTATCTATGCCTCTAACAGGTTGCATCCTTCTTTGGGTGACCTGCTGGTGAATACCATCTTATTGTTCTGGTTAGTGGGGTTCTATAAAAACCATAACGACGGGCGTTCCTGGTTCCGCCGGCCTTTACCGGCCTTTGTCCGCACTTATGGTGGCCTTATGCTGCTTACAGTGGTCTGTTTACTGCTGGCAGGCATTATCAAAAGCCTGGTGAGAGATGCCAAGATATCATTAGATGTTACGAATTTCTTCAGCCTGAATATTTACAGTGTTGTTTGCTTTGTGATACTGTGTTTCTTAGTGCTGACCTTTTTTTATTTTTCGCAGATACTAGTAAAGCCGTTGATAGACCGGGCTATTCCCATGTATTATCAAATGACAGCCATAGCGGCCAGCGGCTTTCTCTACCTGCTTCTGTTTGTATCTACTGCCGATGTGCCGGTTGACCTGGTGGTATTGGCCTGGCTGATCTGTTACCTTTTTCTGACAGATGTGCGACAGGCCGATATGACTGTTCCGCTACTCCAGTCGTCTTTTTTCATTTTCTGGGTCATGCTTTTTGCCCTGTCTATTTCGGCGATGGTCATGTACCAGAACAGGGCAGTAGAATTTGAACAAAGGAAAAGGATTGCGGAGAAGCTGGCACAGCAGATTGATCCTTCAGGAGAAAACCTGCTGAATATTGCCGCTACTAATTTTGATGATCATTTCCTCCTAAACAACTTTCACCGGTTGCAGAGTGAATATGCCAACAAATTCATTAAGGATAGCCTGATCAACCAGAATTTCTCCGGGTACCTGAATAAATATGATACACGTATCTATACGTTCGACAGCCTTTATCATCCCTTGTATAATGAAGATTCCACCAACTATGCCGCTATCAAAACCATTATTCTCAACCAGGCCAAGCCAACAGATATTGAAGGATTGTACAGTTATGATAATGCGGCAGAGGGATTCAGTTACCTGTACCAGAAAGTGATCCATGAAGGGAACCACCCGCTTGGCTATTTATTTGTGATCATCAAATCGAAACGCTATAAGAGTGAGGCCTTGTATCCTGAATTATTTAACCAGGCGCAGGATATTTCTTCAGATCTCAATACCAATTACGCCTATGCTATTTATAACAAAGGGCGGCTGATCAATCATTTTAATAACTACAGTTTTCCTTCGCAACTGGCCAGGAACCAGATACCCGGGTTTGAATTCACGTACCGGAAAGTGTCGGGGTATAGTGAACTCTGGTTCAACAGCGGGGGCAATAAACAAGTGGTAGTAGTGAAGCGGAATACCTGGATGATGGAATTCATCACACTGTTTGCCTACCTGTTCTGCGCTTTCCTCTGCCTCATCTTTCTGTTTCATATCGGCAGCAACCTTTTCAGGGTAAGGTTCAGGTGGAGGGAAATAAAAAAAATATTCCTGCTCAATATCCGCTCCCAGATACAGGCTACCATCATTTTCATCAGTGTATTCTCCTTCCTGGTAATAGCGATATCAACCATTTCCTTTTTTATCCTGCGCTTTAACAATAATAATGAAGACAAGTTGTCTAAATCCATACAGGTCATGGCCAATGAGATCAACAGCAAGGTAAATGCCCAGCTGATCTTTGATGATGTATTGACCGTTCATAATGTTGGGTCAACAACAGAACTTGAAAGAACCGTTTCCGAGATATCCGACCTGCATAATGTGGATATCAATTTTTATGATGTCAATGGCAACCTGAAAATATCTACCCAACCCTATATCTATAATAAACACCTGCTGAGTGAGAAAATGGAACCACTGGCATACCAGCAGCTGCACGATGACCATAGCATCAAGTATATACAGTCTGAGCAGGTGGGCCTTTTCGACTACCTCAGCATCTATGTCCCACTGACCGATGAACGGGGCACGAACTATGCCTACCTGAATATTCCCTACCTGAATTCACAAAATGAACTGAACCAGGAGATCTCAGGTTTCCTGGCTACACTGATTAACCTGAATGCATTTATATTTCTCATAGCAGGCGCCATTGCTTTCTTTCTTGCCAGCAGGATCACGGCTTCTTTCGGCCTCATAGGCGATAAAATGAGGCAAATGAACCTGGGTAAGATCAATGAGGAGATTGAGTGGAACCGTAATGATGAGATTGGTATGCTGGTTGGTGAATATAATAAGATGGTAAAAAAATTGGAACAGAGCGCCCAGGCGCTTGCCCAAAGCGAAAGAGAAGGCGCCTGGCGTGAGATGGCCAGGCAGGTGGCACACGAGATCAAGAATCCGCTTACGCCCATGAAACTGAGCATTCAGTACCTCCAGAAATCCATACAGAATGGTGCTCCCAATGTGAAGGAACTCTCCGCTAATATGGCCGTTACCCTTATTGAACAGATTGAGCAGTTGTCTAAAATTGCCGGCGATTTTTCTCAGTTCGCTAATATTGGTAATGCCAATATGGAGCATTTTGACCTGATGGAAGTATTGGTTTCTTTGGTAAGGTTATACAGTGCCAATCCTCGTATACAACTTGAATGGCAAAAGCCGGGAGAGAAATATATTGTGTATGCTGACCGGGTGCAAATGAACCGGCTTTTCACCAACCTGCTTCAAAATGCAGTGGAAGCCTGTGAAGATCCTGCAGCTACTGTAAAAGTAAGTATCCATCAGCATGTGGACAACCAACAGCTTGTCATTGAAGTAAAAGACCAGTCGGGTGGTATTCCCGTTTCTATGAAGAATGACATTTTTACGCCTAATTTCACCACCAAGTCCTCCGGCACAGGCCTTGGTCTCGCCATTTGCAAAGGCATCGTAGAAAAAGCAAATGGGCAGATATGGTTTGCGACAACAGAAGGTGTGGGGACAACTTTTTTTATAAGACTGCCGTTGTCGTGAAGGGGGCAAAGGCAAAAGTTAAAAGTTAAAAATCAAAGCGTCAAAGATTTTTGAGATTACGTTTAGTGTGTTGGGTTTTGAGAAAGGCTTCAAATTCGGCTAATGAAAAGCTGCTGAGGTTTTGAGCTTTGGTGAGGCCGGCTTTTTGCGCCGCCAGCACCCCATAGCGGCAGTCATCATAACCATCAATGGCATGGGCATCAGGATCGATAGAGATCAGCACACCTTTTTCAAGCGCATAATCGATCCATTTCCAGTCGATGTCTAACCTGCGGGGATGGGCATTGAGTTCAATAACCACCTGGTTGGCTGCACAAGCTTCTATGATCGTCTTGTGGTCAACAGGATAACCATTGCGGCTCAGCAGCAGCCTGCCTGTCATGTGACCAAGGATACTGGTATAAGGGTTCTCAATAGCCTTCATAAGCCGTAGCATGGCTTTCTCTTCAGTCATCTTGAGATTGGAATGGATGGAGGCGATGACAAGATCGAAACTGTTCAATACTTCATTGCTGTAATCGAGGCTGCCGTCGTTTAAAATATCGCTTTCAATACTTTTGAATATCTTAAAGGGAGCCAGTTTCTCATTAAGTTCATCGATCTGTTTGTGCTGGGCAATGACCCTTTCTTCGTTCAGCCCCCCGGCATAAAAAGCAGTCTTGGAGTGGTCACTGATCACAAGGTACTGGTAGCCTTTGTCCACCGCTGCATTGGCCATATCGTCGAGCGGACTGGCCCCATCGCTCCATTTACTGTGGCAATGGATGATACCGGTAATATCTTGTGGCTGGATGACAACAGGCAATTGTTTGGTTTTTGCCAGCTGGATAACGGAAGGGTTTTCCCTTTGAAAAGCGGGTATTGGAGCGATGCCGGTAGTACTGAAGATCGCATCTTCAGTGGCGTAACCGGCTTCCGGATCCCAGCTGGTGATTTCATTCCAGGCTTGCAGGAATGGTTCACTGCAACTGCTGCGGAAGAGTTGACTGTAAAGATTTGTTTTGGTGCAACAGAAAAAACCGAGTATAACATTTTCTGCTCCTTTGCAGGAAAGATAGCTGTCGGATTCAGCTAATATAGAGAACTTGTTTTCCAAGAAAAAATCCCTGACGGCACCAATAGGCGTAGTGGTTACCCATTCTAATTTGTTGATGATTTCCAGTTGTCTTCTGAACTCTCCGGTGAGCAGAAAATACTGCCCTTTGAAAATTTTTTTCAGTTTTGCGTCCACGGCAATGGCGTAGGTTTCTATCTGTTGAAAGAGATAACTGCCCAGTGAACCGAAATAAAATTCAATGGCTTCCTTGATGTTTTGTTGTGTTTTTTCGCCAAAGCCCCTGTATAGCATGAGGCGGTTTTCATTACAGGCATAGAGTAATTCGCCCAGGTTTTCTATTTCTAATTCCTTCCAGATCGTTGCAATTTTTTTAGGGCCGATACCTTTGATCTGCATCATCTCAAGAATACCCGGAGGTGTTTTTTCCAGGTACGCTGTAAGGGAACTTAACTGGCCGGTCTCCAATTGCTCTACTATTTTTTTGCCAATTGTATCGCCAATACCCTTGATGGTGAATATTTTTTCCGGCGGAAGTTCGGATAACTCCACAGGTAGTTTTTCAATGGTGAAAGCCGCGCTGGCATAGGATCTGGCCTTGAAGCTATTATCGCCATGAATATCCATCAGCTTAGAAAGCAGCGAAAAATTATCGGCAATGGTGCTATTGTTCATAGGGAAAGAAACGTCATTGGAGGGTGAAGATAAAAATAAAAAGTCCCGCAATGTGCGGGACTTTATTAAATCTATTTCTGTTTTAACAGTGCTAAGATTATTTTTTCTTAGCAGCTTTTTTAGCGGCTTTTTTAGCAGCTTTCTTTTTAGGAGCGGCTTTTTTAGCGGCTTTTTTAGGAGCGGCTTTTTTAGCAGCTTTCTTTGCGGCTTTTTTAGGAGCGGCTTTTTTAGCAGCTTTTTTAGGCGCAGCCTTTTTAGCGGCTTTCTTTGCAGTTGCCATGTTTTTTAGATTTAATGGTTAGTAAATATGCATTAAAAATAAAAAACTATTTGTAACTACAAAAAATTTTTTTTATGCAGTTACGGCAACCGGCTGTACAGAAACAGTGTTTTTGTCGTTTCTGCCTCTCTTAAATTCAACAATGCCATCAGTCAGTGCGAACAAAGTGAAGTCACTTCCAACACCAACATTCTTACCAGGATGGTACTGTGTTCCCCGCTGACGAACAATGATATTACCAGCGATGGCAGGTTGTCCACCGTATATTTTAACACCTAAACGTTTGCTTTGTGAATCGCGGCCGTTCTTTACGCTACCTTCACCTTTTTTGTGTGCCATGGTTTTCTTTTTTTAAGAATTAAAAACTTGAACCGGATGAATCAACTTCAGCAGCCAGGTTTTCAATCATTAGTTTTTTACTAAGCGATGCTTTCAATTTTAATCCTGGTGTAATGGGTTCTGTGACCATGCTTCTTGCGGAAGCCCTTCCTTCTTTTCATTTTGAAGGCGATCACTTTATCACCCTGCACCAAATCACTGATGATCTCTGCTTTTACAGTAGCTTTTACAGTACTGCCCACAGATACAGCGCCACTATTGTCTACAAACAATACGTCGCTGAATTCAACTTTGTCTCCGGTTTGACCTGGCAGGTGAGGCACATACAGGCTTTGACCTTCCTGTACTTTAAACTGCTGACCTGCGATTTTTACAACTGCTAACATAGCTATCCAAAATTAGGACGGCAAAGGTATGTATTTACGCTGAAAATTTGCAAACATTTTTGAAATAATTCTGTCCCCATCTCTGGAAAACTTGAAATAACCACAAACAACCGACAACAGACTACAAACTTCTCCTATTTTTGCCCCGCTGATGACCCCATCAGCCCATCGCTATGAACCTGAAATCCTTGCTGGCGCGTCCATTTGCCAATTATATCTATAATAAGACCCGGAAAAGTATGTCAACGGCCCTTGAGGACCAGGAACTTATACTAAAGGGGCTACTGAAAACGGGCAGGGCTACGATCTTTGGGAAAGAGCACAAACTTGACCAGGTAGGAGGATATGCCGAATTTGCCCAGGCCGTTCCCCTGCGGGATTATGAGCAGTTGAAACCCTATATCGAACAAATCAAAGAGGGCAAGCAAAATGTATTATGGAAGGGGAAACCCATCTACTTAGCCAAAACCAGCGGTACCACCAGTGGGGTGAAGTACATCCCCATTACCAAGGATTCCATCCCCAACCATATCAATACCGCTCGCAATGCACTGCTTTGTTACATGGCAGAAACCGGTAACACCGCTTTTGCAAGGGGCAAAATGATCTTCCTGAGCGGCTCCCCCGAGTTGGAACGGGTAGCGGATATCCCTACCGGCCGCCTGAGCGGCATCGTGAACCACCATGTGCCCCGTTATCTCCGCGCCAACCAGCTGCCCAGCTACGAAACCAATTGTATCGAAGATTGGGAAACCAAATTAGACCGGATCGTTGCCGAAACCATCCGGCAGGATATGACCCTCATCAGTGGCATCCCGCCATGGATGCAAATGTATTTTGACCGGCTGATAGAGAAAAGCGGTAAAAAAGTAGGCGAACTCTTCCCTAATTTCAGCGTCATGGTACAGGGCGGCGTCAATTTTGAGCCGTATAGGGCCAAACTATATGAAAGCATTGGCAGAAAAGTAGCTACCGTGGAATTGTTCCCTGCCAGTGAAGGTTTTTTTGCTTTCCAGGACTCCCAGGAAGCAGAAGGTCTGTTACTGAACACCAATAGTGGCATCTTTTTTGAGTTTATACCAGCCGGCGAAATATTTGCCGAAAACCCAACCAGACTAAGCCTGAAAGACGTAAAAGCTGGCGAGAACTACGCCCTCGTCATCAATAGCAATGCCGGGTTATGGGGTTATAATATTGGTGATACGGTAAAGTTTGTCAGTACCAACCCCTACAGGCTGGTGGTAAGCGGACGGATCAAACATTTTATCTCGGCTTTTGGCGAACATGTCATTGGAGAAGAAGTGGAATATGCATTGCTCAAAGCCGCCAGTGAAACGGGCGTGAGGGTTACAGAATTTACTGTGGCCCCTATGATCCAGCAGGGAGAAGGAAAAAGCTTCCACGAATGGTTCATAGAATTTGAAAATGAACCTGTGGATATGCCCTCATTCGTGGGAAAAATAGAAACAAACCTGCGCAGCAGGAATGTATATTATGATGACCTGATCAGTGGGAATATTTTACGTTCCCTGCATGTGCGCACCATTCGCAAAAATGGTTTTATTGACTATATGCGTTCGATAGGTAAACTGGGGGGACAAAACAAAGTGCCCCGTCTCAGTAATGACAGAAGTATTGCCGACGGACTGAAAGACTTTATTAAGTAAATTGTATCATTGAACCCCGATTTTAAATTCCGGTTCTCAATAACCCATTGAATGACTCAAAAACGCATTGCTATATTCGGCTCAACAGGATCCATCGGAACACAGGCACTGGATGTGATTGCCGCCAACCCGGATCTTTTTTCAGCAGAAATATTAACGGCACAGTCCAACGATGAGCTGCTGATCAAACAGGCGCTTCAGTTCAACCCCAATGCGGTTGTGATTGGCGATGAACGAAAATACCTTACAGTTAAAGAAGCACTTGCACATACCACGGTTAAAGTGTTTGCCGGCGAGAAAGCGCTGGAAGAAGTGGCGGCGCTGGATTGTTATGACATGATGCTGGCGGCTATTGTGGGCTATGCGGGACTAAGGCCCACCTTACAGGCGATTGAAATTGGCAAACCCATCGCACTTGCCAATAAAGAGACCCTTGTGGTGGCAGGAGATATTGTGATGCATAAGGCAATGGAGAAACGGATACCCGTAATACCGGTAGACAGTGAGCACTCGGCCATTTTCCAGTGCTTAGTGGGAGAGGGCAGGAACAAGATAGAACGTGTTATTCTGACAGCCAGCGGCGGGCCTTTTTTAGGAAAGAAACCCAACTACCTCGTCAATGTCAAACGCGATCATGCGTTGCAGCATCCCAACTGGAGCATGGGCGCCAAAGTCACGATCGATTCGGCAACATTGATGAATAAAGGGCTTGAAATGATTGAAGCTAAATGGCTTTTTAACCTGCAGCCCAGCCAGATACAGGTGGTGGTACATCCGCAAAGCATTGTACACAGCATGGTTCAGTTTGATGACGGCAGTATCAAAGCACAGATGGGATTGCCCGATATGAAGCTGCCCATTCAGTATGCCATGGCGTTTCCGCAACGCATACCCAATGAGTTTCCGCGTTATGATTTCCGGAAGCCCAATACATTAACATTTGAAGAACCGGATGTTAAAACTTTCCGAAACCTTACCCTGGCAACAGAAGCCCTGCACAAAGGGGGTAATATGCCCTGCATCCTCAATGCCGCCAATGAAATAGCTGTCTATGCTTTTCTCCGGAACAGGATCGGTTTCCTCGACATGACCGAACTGGTAGAGCAGGCGATGCATAAAATAGCCTTCATCGAAAAACCAACGCTGGAAGAGTATTTTGAAAGCGATGGTGAGGCCCGTAACTTCGCGGCGTCTTTAATACACATGTAAACCACCGGTAACGGTAAACAGTAATCTAAAAAAACAATCCGGAGAGATCAGTATATGAGTTTATTAGCAATTGACTGGAGTAGTGTTGGGGTAAAAGCGGGACAGTTTATTTTGTCTTTTTCCATCTTAGTGATACTGCATGAACTGGGGCACTTTTTGCCGGCCCGCTGGTTCAAATGCCGGGTAGAAAAATTCTACCTGTTCTTCAATCCATGGTTTAGCTTATGGAAGAAGCAAAAAGGTGAGACTGAATACGGCCTTGGCTGGGTGCCTTTTGGCGGGTATGTAAAAATATCCGGAATGGTGGATGAAAGTATGGATAAAGAGCAGATGAAACTGCCGCCTCAACCCTGGGAGTTCAGATCCAAGCCAGCCTGGCAACGCTTAGTCATTATGATCGGCGGAGTAGTGGTGAACGTGCTCCTTGCCATTGTCATCTTTATTGGCATTACCCGGGTCTGGGGCGAAGAGTACCTCCCCGCCAAGAACCTGAAATATGGAGTACATGCTGATTCATTAGCGAGAAGTATCGGCATACAGGATGGAGACCGTATGGTGAGCTTAGATGGGAAGCCGATTGACAATTTTGCCACATTCGAATCGGAGATCGTATTAAAGGAGGTCAGGAAAATACAGGTTGAACGCAATGGCCAGCCGATTGATATCACTGTACCCGATGGATTCATCAGGCAACTCACCAAGAACAAACATATGGGCGGCATAGTGTTTCCACGTTTCCCCGCTATTATAGATTCCGTGTCCAAAGAAGCGGTATTTACCAAGGGCAGGTTGCAGAAAGGAGATACATTGATTGCATTTAATAACAAACCATTTGGTTACTATAACGAGTTTGAACAACTTAAAAAAGGACACAGCGACTCTATTGTTACACTGCGTGTATTGAGAGGCGCAGATACTGCACAGGTAAAAGTATTGGTGAACAGTAAAGGGAAAATGGGTTTCTTCCCGGTGAGCCCTCTGCAGTTATTAGGCACCGTTAACAAAAAATACACTTTGCTGGAAGCCATACCGGAAGGGTTTAACCGCTGCTGGCAAACATTGGGCAGATATGTAACCGGCCTGAAGCAATTGTTCACAGGAAAAGTGGATCCGAAAGATTCTTTGGGTAGCGTGATCAGTATAGGTAATACATTCCCTGGTGTATGGGACTGGGAAAGGTTCTGGACTTTAACCGGCATCTTCTCCATTATACTTGCCTTCATGAATATCCTGCCCATCCCTGCATTGGATGGCGGGCATGCTTTGTTCACCCTGATTGAAATCATCACCGGCCGCAAGCCTGGTGATAAATTCATGGAATACGCACAGATGGCTGGCATGGTATTATTGCTTGGGTTGATGACTTATGCCTTGGGGTTAGACTTTTGGCGGCTTTTTAAATAGGAGTGCCCTGTTGTTTAAAGATGCTAAAACCGTCCTAACTAACTATCTTTGCAGTTAAAACAAACCTAGACTGGTTTGTTTGATGGGGTCGTATTGGTTTTGACAGCATAGGTTACGGTTGGTGCAAGCATGCAGTGCGTTGGATAATTAGCACTTTAATCTGAATATTCAAAACTCAAATGGCAATACACAGTATGCCATGGCT
>JBHAFM010000017.1:0-24711 GCA_041856175.1 Sediminibacterium sp. | reverse complement strand
TTATCATAGAAGGTATTGTTTTGTTCCGGATCAAGCACTTCCAATAAAGCAGAGGAAGGATCGCCCCGGAAATCATTGCCTATCTTATCTATCTCGTCCAGAATCATCACTGGATTGGACGATTTGCACTTGCGGATGTTTTGCAGGATACGGCCGGGCATGGCGCCGATATAGGTTTTACGGTGGCCGCGGATCTCACTCTCATCGTGCAGGCCGCCTAAGCTCAGCCGCACATATTTTCTTCCGATCGCATGCGCAATGGAACGGCCGAGCGATGTTTTGCCAATACCGGGAGGGCCCAGGAAACAGAGAATAGGACTCTTCATGTCTCCTTTTAATTTCAGCACAGCCAGGTATTCAATGATCCTGTTCTTGATCTTTTCCATGCTGTAATGATCTGCATCCAATACTTTCTTGGCATTTTTCAGGTCATAGTTGTCGGCAGTATAATCGTCCCACGGAAGATCGAGCATCAGGTCGAGGTGATTATACACGACGGAATAATCGGGTGTGCTCGGGTGCATGCGTTCCAGTTTCTCAATACCGTTCCGGAATAAGGTTTTAGCAGCTTCCGGCCATTTTTTAGCTTCTGCTTTTTTCTTCATTTCAGCAACCTCACGGTCGTTCGCATCGCCGCCCAGCTCTTCCTTGATGCTTTTCAACTGTTGCTGCAGGAAATAATCGCGTTGCTGTTTATCTAATTCGGTCCTGGTTTTGTTGGTAACCTTATCCTTCAATTCCGCAAACTGCAGTTCCCGTTGCAGGATATGAATGAGCTTGTCTGCACGCTGGTAAACATCATTGGTTTCGAGCAGGACTTGTTTTTCCTTCAGCTCGCTGTTGAGGTTACTGCTTACAAAATTGATCAGGAAAGAAGGACTTTCTATATTTTTTAAAATGATGGAAGCCTCTGTAGGCAGATTGGGCGACAGCTGTATGATCTGCGTGGCGAGGTCTTTAATATTGCTGATATACGCATCAAAATCTTCATGAGAAGGCACTTCATCATCAGCAAAAAGGCGTATCGCTGCCTTGAAATAAGGGTCTTCGCTCAGCATCCGCGTAAGCTCAAAACGTTTCTTGCCCTGTATGATGATGGTAGTACCACCATCGGGCATCTTGATCAGCTTAACAATTTTAGCTACGGTGCCAATACTGCAAAGGTCTTTGGGATCGGGATCTTCGATATTGACATCTTTCTGCGCCAGCACACCTACTAATTTATCTGATTTGTACGCGTCATTCACAGCTTTGATGCTTTTATCGCGGCCAACAGTTATCGGCAATACCACCCCGGGGAATAATACGGTATTACGGAGGGGCAGAATGGGAAGGGAATCGGGAATCACAAGGTTCTGATCCAGGTCACTGTCATTTTCAGTGATCGGAATAATGGGCATGAAGTCGGTATCATCTTCAGAACGGAAAAACAATTTTTCTTTCGGCATAATAAATTTCAATCTTTGGTCAAAATGTCACAAAACCACCAGGGTTGCTTCAAAAACAAGTGGGTAAAATTAGGTCAATATTGATGCCATGCCCCATAAATCGAATAAATTGGTACAAACTGGCACAAAAAAAATCCTCCCGGAAAAACCAGGAGGACCTTCTTGCAAGAAGTAATATTAGCTAAACAAATACTATTTCTTAGTTGTGTCAGCGGCAGCTTTAGCTGTAGAATCGTGGTGAGTAGTGTCAACAGCAGCTTTTTTGCTTGTATCAACAGCTGGAGTAGCTGCAGAATCAGTTTTAGCTTCTTTGTTTTCACCACTGTTACAAGCAGCCATTACACCGGCTACGGCTAAGATTGCGAATACTTTTTTCATGTACTTGTTTTTTTTAAAGAGTTTTTATTACGGCGCAAAGATAGCAGCCCAGGTGAATTATGCAAATTTTAACGAAAAAATTATTTCTTCCTGAAAAAGATCCTTATCGGCACTCCCTTGAAATTAAACTGGGTCCTGAGCTGGTTTTCAAGATAATTCCTGTACGGTTGTTTGATATCATCCGGATAATTGGTAAAAAAAGCAAAAGACGGAACGTGGGTAGGCAGCTGGGTTACATATTTAATTTTTACTGTATTTCCCCTTACCACCGGTGCATGGTATGCCTGAACGGCTTTAAGCATCACGTCGTTTAATTGTGAAGTAGGTATTTTCCGGTGCTTGTTGTCATAGACTTCCAATGCCAGCTCAATGGCTTTAAATATCCGGGTCTTGTCTTTTACAGAGATAAAAAGGATGGGTACATCTGAGAAGGGAGCGAGTTTTTGCTTCAGGTTTTTTTCATAGTCACGCGCTGTATTCGTCTCTTTTTCAATGAGATCCCATTTATTTACCAATACCACCAACCCCTTCCCTTTGCGGGCGGCTAAGCTAAAAATGCTGATGTCCTGGGCGGTAATCCCTTTACCGGCATCCAATAACAGCAGGCACACATCGGCTTCATCCATAGCGCGGATGGCGCGGATGATGGAATAAAATTCCAGATCGTCTTTCTCTTTGCTTTTCTTACGGATACCCGCTGTATCGATTAATACGAATTCCTTCTGGAAAAGATTATAATGGGTGTGGATGGTATCGCGGGTAGTACCGGCAATATCGCTGACAATGGTCCTTTCCTGGCCAATCAATGCGTTGAGCAGGGATGATTTGCCCACATTCGGCTGACCAATAATGGCAAACTTTGGAATACCGCTTTCTGCCATGGCCGCTTCTACGTCTTCGGGTACAATATCAGCCGTTATGGCATCGAGTAATTCTCCGGTTCCACTTCCTGATATACTGCTTATGAAGAAGTTATGTTCAAATCCGAGGCTGTAAAATTCTGCCGCTTCCAGTTCCCTTGTTCCGTTATCAACCTTATTCACTACTACATAAACAGGTTTAGTGGCACGCCTGAGCAGGTCAGTCATGGATTCATCCAGGTCTGTGATGCCAGTGGCCACATCCACCATAAAAAGAATGGCATTGGCCTCATCAATGGCAATCTTCACCTGTTTGCGTATTTCTGTTTCAAAAACGTCATCACTGCCCGCTACAAAACCGCCGGTATCAATCACATTGAATACCTTACCGTTCCAGTCGGCCATCCCATATTGCCTGTCACGCGTAACCCCGCTCACATCATCTACAATGGCTTTACGGTTCTCCAGCAACCGGTTGAAGAATGTACTTTTCCCTACATTGGGGCGGCCCACTATTGCTACTGTATAACTGCTCATTTGGATGGCTGATTTCTGATTTTTCGATGGTTGATTATTAATGATACCCATATTCCTTCAGCTGCATGTCATTATCGCGCCATTTGGGGCGGACTTTCACAAAGAGTTCCAGGAAAACTTTCTGGCCAATGAATTGTTCAATGTCTGCCCTGGCAGTCATACCGATCTGTTTGATCATCTTGCCTTTGTCGCCAATAATGATCGCTTTCTGGGTTTCCCTTTGTACAATGATGTCGGCCTGTATCTTTACCAGTGACTCCTTCTCTTTAAACTCGTTGATCATAACCGCCGTATGGTAGGGGATCTCGTCGCCGAACAGCTGGTAAATCTTCTCGCGCACCATTTCTGCCACAAAGAATTTGGTAGGCATATCGCTCAGGTCTTCTTCACTGTAAAAAGGATCCCCTTCAGGAAGAAAAGCCATAATAGCATCAAGCAGCCGCTGTAAATGCACTTTTTGCAGCGCCGATATTTTTACCAGCTTTTTGCAATAAGGCTTGGTTGTAAAAAAAGCCTCTGCCTCAGCAATCTTACCATTGGCCGCCGTATCTATCTTGTTCAATACCAGGATACAGGGCACTTTTAACCGAAGCGCCTGGAAAATGGCATCAGTTTCTTCGAAGTTTTCATTGGCATCCACGATCAGCAAGGCCACGTCAGCATCCTCAAGGGCGCTTTTAACGGCCCCCATCATCTTTTCGTGCAGTTTGTATTTAGGATCAATGATACCCGGCGTGTCGGAAAAGATAACCTGGTACACGCCCGGCTTATTCAAAAAAGCCTTGATACGGTGACGGGTTGTTTGCACCTTGGGCGACACAATAGCCATCTTCTCACCTATCAATGCATTGAGCAGGGTGCTTTTGCCGGCATTAGGCCTGCCAAATATGTTTACGAATCCTGATTTCACAACTGAATCCTTGGGAAGTAAAAAGTCAAAAGTAAAAATTAAAAAGCCGGGATTTTGCCTTTTGACTTCTAAATTTTTACTTTAAAATTCTGCTATCCGCAAACTAAAAAAGGCCCTACGGGCCTCTTAAAGCTGTTGCGAGGGAAGGGATCGAACCTCCGACCTTCGGGTTATGAGCCCGACGAGCTACCGCTGCTCTACCTCGCGATGTAATTGGGTTGCAAAGGTAGGCCTATGCAGATTAGCTTCCAAATAATTATTGAAAAACAAAGAATTAGTTAGTCATCCGACTTGCGCTTGATGGTGGCGCCGCCACTGCTGTTGACATCGCGAATTACCCCCGCGCCTTTATAATAGATGCTGCTGCCACCACTGGCATCGGCAACAAATTCCTTATTCACAGTGACACGAATAACCGAAGCGCCTGAGGCATCCATTTTGCATCTGTCCGTCTTCAGTTCATAGGCGCTGACACCACTTGCACCGCTTGTATTGATCATCGTTTTTTCTGCTGTACCCGATATTTTTATTTTTGACGCGCCACTTGCTTCAAGTTGGAGATTGGCAACCGTAACCGGGCCGGTGAAATCACTTGCGCCGGACATTTCGATCTTCAGGTCGCTCAGTTTTACCGGGTCGGTTATTTTTACATTACAGGCGCCTGAGGCTTCAATATGATTGATTGTCTTAAAAGTAACATAAGCTTTCATCTTATGATTGCCCCATCCTCTCCAGCCAAACCCTTTGCCATCGAAATAAATGTGCAGCGTCTCCCCTTTTACTTCCGTTCTGATCCTGCTGACTATTTCATCTGCACTGGCGCTTATAGCTACAGCCTCTTCTGTTCCCTGCGACAGGTACAGGTCTATGGCACCGGATATTTCCACACCATTGAACCCGCTTACTTTGCGCACCTGTGCATTGGCATCAAATACAAGGTTCTTGTCCTGCGCCCGAACAGCTAAGCTTCCGCTACTCATTAGCACAATCAATAATAAAAACTGTTTCATCGGGGGGTGTTTTATGGTGTAACGGTTTTGGCAGGTCAAAGTTACACTTGGGTCTCATTTTAGGATTGTCTATTTTTGCAGTTGGTCATTCCTCGGGGTGCTTAACCCATAGTATGTTGAAAATACCATTGGTGAAGCTGAGATAATACCCGTTGAACCTGAACAGGGTAATGCCTGCGAAGGGAAGGTGCACTCCTCTCCATTAGCTATTCCCTGTTCCCATTAGTAAACTTTTAAACATTAAACCATGAAAAAGTTTTTGGGAACAATATCATTGACATTATTGATACTGCTTTCCCGTGGTCAAAGCAGCAGACCCCTTGTTAAGGGACTGATCAATGACAGCCCATCCAACGCACCCGTAAGCGGAGCCGTTGTTGCCCTGGGCAACCTGCGCGCAATTACGGATGAAAAAGGTTATTTCAGCTTCGGAAAAGTCAACAGGGGTGTTTATCATTTTACAGTGAACAGCCTCGGTTATAAAAACCATTCTCAGGACATCACGGTCAGTAGAGACACGGCGCTCAATATTCAGTTAAATGCTTCCATATTCTTCTTAGATCCTTTGGAAGTAAGGTCGCTAAGGGCATCTGATAAAGCCCCGTTTGCAAAGACAGACATCAGTAAAGAAGAGATCGTTAAAAATAACCTTGGCCAGGATATTCCTTTTCTCCTGGGCCAGACACCTTCCATGGTCATCAATTCCGACGCAGGGAACGGGGTAGGTTATACAGCCATGCGGATACGTGGTACAGATGCAAGCCGCATCAATGTAACCCTCAATGGCATCCCTTACAACGATGCGGAAAGTATGGGAACCTATTTTGTGGACCTGCCCGACTTTGCTTCTTCTGTCAACAGCATACAGGTACAGCGTGGTGTGGGCACTTCATCCAACGGAGCCAGCGCTTTCGGCGCCACCGTGAACCTCTCTACCAATGAATACAATGAAAAAGCCTACGGTGAACTGAACAACAGCTTTGGCTCTTTCAATACCTGGAAAAATACCGTAAAAGCAGGTACAGGATTGATCAATGACCATTTTACCGTTGACGCCAGGCTGAGCCGTGTGTCAAGCGATGGCTATATTGATCGTGCCTCCAGTGACCTCCAATCCTTTTACCTCAGTACGGCCTGGCTCAATAAAACCTCTTCTTTGCGCTTCAATCTTTTTTCAGGTAAAGAAAAAACTTACCAGGCCTGGTATGGCGTGCCGGGAAATATGCTGGCAACCAACCGGACCTACAATCCTGCCGGAACAGAAAAGCCCGGAATGCCCTACGACAACCAGACGGACAATTACACCCAAACGCATTACCAGCTGTTCTTTAACCATGCGTTCAACAGCAACTGGTCGTTCAATACTGCAGTTTTCCTAACGAGGGGGTATGGCTATTATGAAGAGTATAAAGCCGGCGCTTCTTTTGCAGACTACGGGCTGCCCAACACAGTGATCGGCAGTACCACCATGACCAAATCTGACCTCGTGCGCCAGCGCTGGTTAGATAATTATTTCTATGGCCAGATCGCTGCTGTGCAATACAGGCACGGTGGTGATGAACTGACGATTGGCGGTGGATGGACCCGCTACGATGGCAAACATTTTGGCACCATCCCCTGGATGCAGGTGAGCAATGCACCAAAGGATTACCGTTATTATGATTATCCCGCTGTAAAAAAGGATGCGCATAGCTATGTCAAATGGCAGCGCCGCATTAACAACCGGTGGTCAGGTTTTGCCGACCTGCAGTACCGTCATGTAAATCATACCATGAATGGCTTTGAGGGTAATGGGAGCCTGAATGTAAACCGCAGTTTTGATTTTATCAATCCAAAAGCGGGCATTACTTATCATCACAATGGCTGGCAGGGATATGCCAGTTATGCACTGGGCAACAAAGAACCCAACCGCGATGATTTCCAGGCAAGCCCGGTCAATCAACCCAAACAGGAAACACTCCACGATGTTGAATTAGGTGTGGAGAAAAGAAACAGCAGGTATTTTTTCGGTGCCAGTCTCTATTATATGTATTACCACAACCAGCTGGTGTTAACCGGGCAGATCAATGATGTGGGTTCTTATACCCGGATCAATATTCCGGACAGCTACCGCATGGGCGCAGAGTTACAGGCAGGTGCAACACCGGCCCGCTGGATCAGTTTTGCAGGCAACCTGGCCATCAGCCGCAATAAGATCAGGTCGTTTACGGAATATATTGATAATTATGATACGGGTGGCCAGGATGCAGTGGCGCACACAAACACAGATATCTCATTTTCACCCGGCTTAATAGGCGGACTTACCATCAACCTTTTACCGGTACGGGATGTAACGTTCAGCCTGTTTAGCAAGTATGTGGGCAAACAATACATGGACAACAGCCAGGATGACCGCCGTAAACTGGATCCTTATTTTACGGAAGACCTGCAACTGGGCTGGGTTATTGCCAACAAAGGTTTGAAAGAATGGCATATTATTGCCCGGGTGAATAACCTCTTCAACAAAAAGTATGAACCCAATGGTTATACTTACAACTATACCAGCAGCAATAAATTAGTAACAGAGAATAGCTATTACCCGATGGCGGGAACGAATTTTATATTTGGCATTAATGTGAAGCTGTAAGCGCCTGCCAGGCCAGCATACCTCCGGTTACATTCACCACATTTTTGTACCCCATCGTTTCCAGTATCATACATGCCTGCCCGCTGCGGTTACCACTGCGGCAGTAAAGGAATACTTCCTCGTCTTTGAGGTCTTCTATTTCCTCTACCTGCATGGTTTGTACTTTGCCCAAAGGCAATAAGATACCGCCAATATTGAATTCGGCATTTTCCTGCGGCTCACGTACATCTACCAGGTTTACTTTTTCACCTGCGTCTATTTTTGCTTTTAACGCTTCTACAGTTATTGTTTGCATGGGAGTAAAATTAAGCATTGGGGACTAAGAACCGGGAATTTGTTCACTAATTGTTTGCCGGATGAACTGCAGTGGTATCCCGGACAGGGGCTACGCTGCTGATATAGAGATCCATCACCTGTCCCTGTTTAATTTTATTGGGTAATGGTTGTCCTGTTGGCCCAACACGCTCTGACAATGGCGCCGGTGTTTGTTTGACAACAAAAGAACTGGCTGAGTCTTTGATCGGGCCCATCAACACAACAGAGCCAACATTAATACTGACGGTAGACAGATAACCTCTTGCTTCCTGCAAGGTCATGCCAACCAGATCAGGTACGGGGATATCGCTGCCGCCAACACCGCTGCCTAATACAAAGCTGATCGTGCTGCCAAGCGGTATCCTGGTTCCCGGCTGAATAGCAGCGCCATTATAGAGTTGTTCTAAAACAGAGTTGCGGGCAATATCGGGCTTGTAGGAAACATCGCCCATCTTAAGCCCCAGGCTGCGCAGGTACATTTCGGCGCTGCGGATAGAGAACCCGGCCATATTGGGCATTTCAACCTGTGGCGGTATGGCCCTGTTCAACGTAAGATAAATGGTGCGGCCTGCTTTAACAGTAGCATCCGCATCGGGCGACTGGCGGAGTACGGCCAGCCTGGGAATACTGTCTACATACAATGAATCCTGTATCACCACATCAAATCCTTTGTCCTCCAATAATTTTTGTGCAGCCACCACATTCTGGCCGGTAACAGCAGGTACTTTCTCAATCCTGCCATAGCCCGTGAGCCATCCCAGGGAACTAAAGAACAGGATCAAAAGGACCAGGATGATACCAATACCGGCAAGCATATTTGCCCAGAGTGGTTTTTCTGTGATGAATCTAAACACAGGAGAAATTTTAGTGATTGTAAATTTAGTGAATTGCTT
Source organism: Sediminibacterium sp. (assembly GCA_041856175.1). Classification (GTDB taxonomy): domain Bacteria; phylum Bacteroidota; class Bacteroidia; order Chitinophagales; family Chitinophagaceae; genus Sediminibacterium. The sequence goes on along the minus strand of JBHAFM010000017.1, from coordinate 15,734 downwards.
CCTCTATAATGGCCGAATAAAAATCCTGCAGGCTCCAGCCCTTTGCCCTTACCTGCTGGGGTATGATGCTGGCTTCGCTTTGTCCGGGTACCGTATTTACTTCCAGCAGGAAAGGTTGTTTCAACGCTTCGTTATAGATAAAGTCGATACGCACCACGCCCCGGCAGTTTAGTACTTCATAAACTTTTTTCGCTGCTGACTCCAATTGCAGTTGCATGGCGCTGTCAATATTGGCGGGCGTTGTTTCTTTGCTCTTGCCCTGGTATTTGGCTTCGAAATCGAAGAATTCATTGTCGGTACTCACTTCTGTGACCGGCAGTACTGTAACAATCCCTTTCGATTTGAATACACCAATAGTGAATTCTCGTCCACTGATGCATTCTTCTATCAACACCTGGTCATCTTCCCTGAAAGCCTTTTCCAGCGCTGCTGCTAAATCATGCGCTTCTGTTACTTTACTCATACCGATACTGCTGCCGCCATTATTTGGTTTTACAAAAACAGGCAGGCGCAACTGCGCGAGAATGGCGTCAGGTGTAACAGGCGAATGTTTGAACAGGTGCATTGACTTTGCTACATGGATACCGCCAAACGCAGCAACAGCCACCGTATATCGTTTATTGAAAGTGAGTGCAGAAGTAGCAGCATCGCAACTGGTATAGGGTAACTGCAGCATATCAAAATAACCCTGCAGTTTGCCATCTTCACCGGGTGTGCCATGGATGCATAAGAGCACACCATCGAAATTTATTTGCTGTCCTTCATCGGTCACGGAAAAATCATCCCTGTTCACTTTCGATTTTTCCCCGTTCACCGGTTCATACCACCACCCTTCGTGATTGATATCGATCCGGTAAACATCAAACTTTTCTCTGTCAATATTATTTCCTACGGTGATGGCACTTTTATAACTGATCTGTGCTTCCCCACTTAACCCGCCTGTTACCAGGGCAATACGTTTTTTCATGGAACAAATATAGGGAGATGGGGGATTTATGATTTGGCGATGTATGATGTATGATTTGTTAAAAAAAAGGTGAAGAAACTACCCGTCTCTTCACCTCACGTTGACGGGAAATATCACCCGCCGTTACAAGTTGTTGTCTCTTTGAATGGCAACAATTAATTAACTGCTAAGCTAATACTGTTACAGCATTTTTGCAAGTTTTGTTGAGGAAAAGTTTAGCACATGCTTTGTGCATTAGATGTGCATCCGCTCTTTCTTGGCAAGGAGTTCTTCCACTGTTTCCTGGTACATTTCATCGGGCACGCAACAATCAACCGGGCAAACCGCCGCGCACTGTGGTTCTTCATGGAAACCCTGGCATTCGGTGCATTTATTGGGTGTGATATAATAAGTGTCTACACTGATGGGTTCCATGCGCTGATCGGCATCTACAACAGTACCATCCATCAGGGTGAAACTGCCTTTAATAGTGGTTCCATCGGCAATGGCCCACTCCACGCCACCCTCATAAATAGCGTTGTTCGGACATTCGGGCTCGCAGGCGCCGCAGTTAATACATTCTTCGGTTATTTTGATTGCCATACAAAAACGGGGTTTGTTGGATTAGTGATTTTACATTTGCAGTTCCAAAAATACGGCTGACAAATGACTTTACAAGAACGAATTGAGCTGATGACACGCTTAGGCGCCTATATGCTTGGCAACGAAGAAGAGTGGAATGCAATACAGGAAAGGGCTTACCACGAAAACCCCTGGTTTATTCCCGAATTTATTGTCCGGTCGGTCACAACAATCGGGAAGCAGTTTTTGCAAAAAGACCTGCTCGAAAACTGGGCTGCCCGGTACAACCTGCCTGGTATAGTCTCCAAACCCCATAAAGTTGGATTGGTCATGGCCGGTAATATCCCGTTAGTTGGCTTTCATGATTTTCTCTGTGTATTCCTGAGCGGGCATTCAGTGGTGATCAAAGCATCTTCGAAAGATGAAGTGCTTATCAAACACCTCGTTCAAAAGCTGTATGAATGGGAGCCTGCCATCCGGGATACCGTCTCTTTTGCAGCACAACTAAAAGGTTGTGACGCCTATATTGCCACAGGCAGCAATAATTCGAGCCGCTATTTCGACTATTATTTTGGCAAATACCCGCATATTATCCGCCGGAACAGGACTTCGGTAGCTGTGCTGGACGGAACAGAGACCATGACTGAACTGGAGGCGCTTGCAGATGATATCCAGCTTTATTTCGGCCTCGGCTGCCGTAATGTTACCCAGTTGTATGTTCCGGAAGGATATGACTTCCTGCCACTGCTTACTGCATTGAAAAAATATGAATATTTCATCGATTTTCATAAGTACAAACACAACTACGATTACCACCTTGCCCTGCTGATCATGGGTAATAAGTATTATATGAACAATGATTCCCTCATCCTCACAGAAAACAGCGCTCCCTTCTCACCGGTGAGCCAGGTGCATTACAGTTTTTATACAGACAGGCAGGCGGTAACCGATACATTGGAAAACAATACCGACATTCAATGCGTAGTTGGACATAATGCCCTACCTTTCGGACAAGCCCAATGCCCGGCGCTAACAGATTATGCAGACGGGGTGGACACCATGGCCTTTTTGACAGGTTTGTAGAAGCTATGCCCTATCTACGAGGTTTGCCGTAAAACATTTGTTAAATGCTGCAGCCGGTGATCTGTCAATTAAACAGCTTCGTTTATTTGCTATCTAAAAGGCATACAATTTGAATGACCCCTTTTAATTAAAGAACATGAATATGAATCCAAAGAGCATTTTAGGAGTAATCGCTATCAGCGCCAGCACTGCAGTATTGAGCGTGTGGGGCTATGGCAAACTCATTGAACGCCAGCATGCAGGCGACCAGGAGGCAGGTAAATTGCCTGTCAACTATGCAGGCTTTTTTGGTAACAATAACAGTGCGGGCGCTGTGGTAGATTTTACCCCCGCCGCCACTACTGCCACACCGGCAGTGGTGCATATCAAGACAAAGACAAAAGCCCGCCAGGTGAGCAATAATAACCGCCAGCGGCAACGCAATCCTTTTTCCGATCTTTTTGGCGATGATTTCGGCGATTTCTTTGGCGGCCCCCGGGTGATACCGGAGCAGCAGGCCAGCGGCAGTGGGGTACTGATCACCGAAGACGGTTATATTGTTACCAATAACCACGTTATAGATGGCGCCGATGAAATCAATGTTACCCTGTCTAATAAAAAATCATACAAAGCTTCCGTGATCGGGGCTGACCCAAGCAGTGACTTGGCCGTTATCAAGATTGAAGGCAAGGGACTACCCTACTTAGTGTATGGCAACAGCGATGAAATGAAATTGGGCCAATGGGTATTGGCCATCGGTTATCCATTGAATTTGGATGTAACGGTTACAGCAGGTATTGTGAGCGCCAAATCGCGTTCCATTGGCATTAACGGCAGACAAAGCCAGACACCCGTTGAATCATTCATCCAGACAGATGCTGCCGTGAACCCGGGCAACAGTGGTGGTGCATTGATCAATACTTCCGGTGAGCTGATCGGTATCAATTCGGCCATTGCCTCTCCTACCGGATCTTATGCAGGTTACTCTTATGCCATCCCGGTTAACATTGTAAAAAAGATTGTTACCGATATGGTGAAGTTTGGCACCGTTCAGCGCGCTTATATAGGCATACAGTATGCCCCATTGGAAAATATGAGTGATGAGGAAAAAAGGCAAATGGAAAAAGAGCTGGGCGTTGCGTTTAAAGAAGGGGAAGGCGTATATGCTACCGAGATCCCTGCAGGCGGCGCGGCTGCAATAGCAGGATTAAAGAAAGGAGATATTGTTACCAAAATAAATGGCACTCCCGTAACCAATGGACCCGAATTACAGGAACAGGTGGCCCGTTATAAACCAGGCGATAAGATCAGCTTAACCTATAAGCGTGGAGGAAAAGAAAACACCACCACCATTACGCTCAAGAATAAAGCCGGCAATACTGATATGGTAAAGAACAGCAGCCTCATGGAGAAATTAGGCGGCACTTTAGAAAACCTCGACAAGAAAACAGCGGCAGCCAATGAAATTGCAGGCGGGGTATTAGTGAAAAAAGTGGGTGAAGGATTACTGAAGAAAAGCAGGATGCAGGATGGTTTTGTGATCACCGGCATCAATGGCAAAGAGATCAAAAGCCTTGATGAACTGAAAGAAGCGCTGGCCACCCTAAAAGGCGGTACTATTCGCTTAGACGGCTTCTATCCGGGATTTGAGGGGTCTTATACGTATCCATTGAATTTGGGGGATGAATAAGTAATTTGACCAGCTTTTAATAAAAAAGCGGCTGTTCCGAATGGAGCAGCCGCTTTTTGTTGTGGGCCCTACTACCCTACTATTTATAGTCGAATCCTGTTATCCTTTGGACGATTAAAAATCTTAAATTTGTACCATGACACTCATTATCAATCCACGAAATAAACAGCAAGAAAAAGTAGTGAAGGCTTTCTTGAATAGCCTTAGTATTGGTTTTTACTCCGAAGCCGAAGAGGAAGCTGCATTAGTGAATGCCATACAGAAAGGAAGAAAAACTGCATTGCTTACTAAAACGGAGAAAGCAGGTTTCCTGAAGCGCTTAAAACAGGCTAAGTGAACATAGAGATTCGTAAATCCTTTGAAAAAGATGCACTAAAACTTTCGGTTGCGGCTCAAGCTCAGCTCGCCAGGGTGATTGATCATATATCGCGAGTAGAAAGACTATCAGAATTAACTTCCTGCAAAAAGCTATCCGGATTTAAAAACGCTTATCGAATCAGGATGGGGGAATATAGGATAGTAAGACCATGCAAAAGGCTATCCAGTCAATTGGAAGGATTGATGATGTTACTATTCTCCTAAAAACAACTCGAGTAAAGCTCATTACCAAAATAAAAAGGCCGCCTCCAATTACTTTTGAGGCGGCCTCATGAAGATTATTTACAGATTGCTGTTTTTAATAGCCATTATTCTGCGCAAATAACTTTGAAGCATCTATTGTAGACTGGGGAATGGGATATTTGACGCGGACTGTGCGGATAGGCTCCATTATCAGCCTGCTTACCGATGTAGCCCACGCTGACCTAAAAAAACTGTATTTTGAGAGGAAATCGAAAAATCAGTAAATTTGGGAAGTGATTTAAAATTTTAGTCATGCGGACACTGAATATAGACATATCGGATCTCGAATATGAAAAATTTGGCCTCAATGCAGACAAGTTTTCATTTTCAGAATTTTTGGATATGATAAGCCGTGAAATAAGCCGGCAGACACTTAAAAAAAGCGTGGAACTGTCCGAACGTTATGGGCTTTCCAACATGACCATGGACGAAATTTCAGCAGAAGTAAAAGCCGTAAGGAACAATGCGCCTCATCCTTGATACCAATGTTTTTGTTTCTGCGCTAATACAAAAAAGTTACCCTTTCTTTATTGTTGATCATTTATTAGCTGATGGGAATTTAGAACTATGCACTTCAGAAGCCGTGGTTTCTGAATACTTGGATGTGCTGAACAGAGAAAAGTTCAGCAGGTTCCCTGATTTTCACGCTAAAGCCCAATCTTTACTGGCGGATATAGAAAGCAGATCATTAAAGTTCAATCCAACAATAAAACTGAATATCATTCGGGATGCGTCAGACAATAAATGGCTGGAGTTGGCAGAAACCTGTAATGCAGATTATTTGGTAACAGGAAATACAAACGATTTTGATATATCTGAATACAAAGGAACAAAGATTGTTTCCCCAAAAGATTTTTTTGAAATCATAAATCAATAGTCGTTACAATTCCATCACTAATATCTCCGAAACCCGCGCCAAATGCGGGTTTTTATTTTCTGCATCGGCAAATAAATGCTTCACTATCTACACACGTTCTACGCAATTTACATTCATTCTCAGTGGATTATGTTTGCCTTTCCTTACCCTTGCTTGCCTTTAGTAGCCCCATACTTGTGACTATTCCGTTACTACTATTGAATTGTAACAAATTTGGAAAGTGAGAATGAAGTGAGGTAATGAATAAATCGGCCTCTTCTATAAATCCAGTCTCGAAGTAGCGCATATTTTCACTTTTCAAGGCTAAACAATAGTTTCTATATTTAGAAACATTTTATAGATCTCCGTTCCCAAGAAATTGCAGGCTTATTCTTATTAAAATTTTGACACTTATTAAAAAAGCCTTAAATTGGTTTTGATTCCCCCCTGAGTCAGTTATCGCATTTATCATAAGTTTTTAGGCGCACGAATGCCCTGATGTTGCATGTATGGCTGCTTAAAAGTTATCTAATCATTGTTATAGTATATTATAATTTAACAGTATACTACTATCCGTTAAGGATGGGGTATCTGAAAATTTTAGAACATATTGAGTAATATGAGACTGCTGCTAACCCTTAACACTTCTGATAGCAACCCGATGCTGCCAATTAACTACCAGTATCCGCTTTCGGCTGTTATTTACAAAATAATTCAACGGGCCGATACACAATATGCTGAATTCCTGCATGAACATGGGTATGGAACGGAGCATAAACGTTTTAAGTTATTTACTTTTTCTGATCTGAAAATCCCGTTTAAAATTCAGCAGGACAGATTATTGCTAACAGGTAGAGAAGCAAAGCTGGTCATTTGCTTTCACCTCCCTGAAGCAATGGAAACTTTTGTTAAAGGATTGTTTGTCCACCAGCAGATTGAAATAGCCGATATAAGAAGCAGGGTGCAATTTACGGTAAGCCAGGTAGAAATGCAGCCGGTACTAAACGGCATTCATAGTAGTGATGAAACGGTTGCAGTACAGATACAACCTTTATCACCAGTTGTAGCAGGTATAAAGAATGATAAAGGGCACTATGATTATCTCTCCCCTGAAGAGCCGGCGTTCAGAGAAGCCATCCTGTATAACTGGAAAGAGAAATATACCACTTTGTATGGAGAGGCCGCTGCTGAAAACGAATTCAGCAAATTACAAATAGAAGTTACACAAGCACATCATACCCGCTCCCGTTTAATAACTATCAAAGCAAATACTGAACAACAAACAAGGATAAGGGGGTTTACGCATTTTAAGTTGAAGGTACAAGCCCCCAAATCGGTTTTGGAATTGGCGATGAATGCTGGGATGGGATTGTATAATGCGCAGGGGATGGGGTGTGTCTCTGTAATACCAAACTAATTTAAGAAATTACAAATTATGAGGATTTATTTAAAGCTGAATAGAACAAGTAAGATTATCCCGTTCAATTATCAACATTATTTAACGGGTGCAATTCATAAATGGATTGGAAATAATAATGAACTACATGGCCAACCAAGTTTATATTCATTTTCATGGTTGCTAAATGTTGATATAAACGTGGCAGGAATTAAAACTAAAGACACCTCCTTTTTCTTTATCGGGGCTCATGATGAATATTTAATCAAGAGAATTATTAAAGGCATATTAGAAGACCCTTCTCTTTTCTTTGATATATGTATTACGGACATCCAGATAGAGAATAGCCCTGGGTTTACTACTAAGGAGAAATTTTTTACAGCAAGTCCGATATTCATTAAAAGAAGATTTGACAATGAAGAAAAACATATTACTTATGCTGATCCAAGATCATCAACATTTCTTACTGAAACACTCCAAAAAAAACTACAAATAGCAGGTCTGTTATCAGAAGGTTTGAGAGTCTCATTTGATACAAAATATCCAACGCCTAAAACAAAAATCATTACTTATAAGACTATAAACAATAAAGTAAATGTTTGCCCTATAATCATAGAAGGCTCTCCCGAACAAATTGCTTTTGCCTGGAATGTAGGTGTCGGGAATTCTACAGGAATTGGATTTGGGGCATTGAAATAAAATAATTATGACTTATTACGTAGTAAAATATTCTGGACCATTTGGTTTTATTAAACCATGGACAGCAGTAAGAGATAGTGAAACTTTTTCACAACAATTTTTAACACCATCTATTTTGGAAGGGATTGAAAAAAAACTTTTTCCTGAATTACTTGAAAAGCAAGGGATTATTTCAAAAGTTAAACAGTACAGATTGAATTATTGTGGAATTGATATTCAACAGGAGAGAACTTGGTCGAAAGGTGGATTTCAATTCACAAAAGAAAAAGGAATATACAAAACCAATCTGGGAATTTTAAAAAGAGGAATAATGTTGAGTCCTAATCTTTATTTGGCTTTTGAAAATAAAGATGACGCAGAAAAAGCTTCAATACAAACAATCTGCTTATGTAGAAATGAAGATTTGTTATTTCCAGAAAACGCATTGGAAATGGCAAAAACAGATTTTGATGAGATCAATGGATTTGAATTACACTTTACTGCAAATGATCAAGGATTTAAAGTAGGTCATAATCGTTTTAATAAGGCAGGTGAAATGTTTGGTGAATTAAAAATAATAGGAAATCCTATACGCAACCAATGAAGGATTTGAATAAAATATTAGCCAAAAGCATTCAATATGGAGGTGTGACTTTATTGGAACATACCGAGCATGTTGTATCTGCAATCGAAAAAATTGTGAGTGGAATTAATACAGAATTCGCGCCTTCACTCGCACGCAAAGGCGCCGTACTCCATGATTTGGGCAAAGCACATCCTAACTTCCAAAATAAAATAAACAAGATAAACTGTAAATCATTGATTGTACGAAGAGAACTCGAGAAATATATCCATAGGCATGAGCTTTCATCTCTTGCATTTCTACCGGCGTTTTCTAAAAACGAATGGAATGTCTTAATTGATATGGTGGTTGCACATCATAAGTCGATTCAAAATGACAATAAGAACCGAGGTATTTTAGATTTAGATGACAATGACAGGGCTTGGATAGAAAATCATTTAATAGAATGGGAAAATTGGTTTTATTATGGCAAACAAATTCTGAGTCACTTTGATTACGATTGCCCTGATATTAGCCGGGATGAGGCAAAGGCTGCATTGGCTTATGCCGTGCATTATTGCGAGTCTAAGGAATTTGGTTGGTCATCATGGAGAGGGTTACTGAAATCAGCAGATCATTTTGCATCTGCGTTCAATAATAAAACAACTGAACAACTGAAACATTTGTTTGAAAAGCCTGACATCACATTTTATAATGATGGCTCAAGAGTTAGTGATCTATTTCCATTGTCGGAAGTTTCAGTAAATGATAGCAGAAAACATACATTGGTTGTTGCACCAACCGGTGCAGGCAAGACAGACTTTCTTTTGCGAAGAACTAAAAAACGTTTCTTTTACACGTTACCTTTTCAGGCTTCTATTAATGCGATGTGGCAGCGGTTTAAAGATACCATTCCTAACGAAGATATCCGGTTGTTGCATGCAACGTCTAGGATAGTTGTGGGTAAAACCCTAGATGAGCAAATATTGCAACCGTTAGTTGGATCGGCAGTTAAAGTACTAACACCGCATCAATTAGCCGCAATCATTTTCGGCACATCTGGCTTTGAAAGTGTGATGCTTGACATTAAGGGTTGTGATATCATTCTGGACGAAGTGCACACTTATTCAGATTATTCAAGGGCTATGGTACTGGAAATTGTAAAGGCACTGTTGGTTCTGGAATGTCGGGTTCATATTGGCACTGCCACCATGCCATCAGTATTGTATAATGAGCTATTGAAAATATTAGGAGGCACTGAAAATGTTTTTGAAGTTAAACTATCAGATGAGGCCTTAGATAAGTTTGACCGCCATGAAATATACAAGCATGAAACTGAAGCAGAAATAGAAGGCATCTTAGAGAAAGCAGTTGAAGGGAAAGAAAAGGTTCTGGTTATATTCAATACCATCAAAAAAGCGCAAGAAGCCTTCAAGTCCTATAAGAAGCTATTTTCTAACGTTCCGCAAATGCTTATTCATAGCAGATTCAAAAGAGGTGATCGGGTTGAAAGAGAAATTCAACTAAAGAAGGAATTTAATGGGGATGGGGATATGAATCCCGGATACTCACCTAGTATTGTTGTGGCTACGCAGGTGGTGGAGGTGAGCCTTGATATAAATTTTGACAGGATGATAACTCAATGCGCGCCATTAGATGGCTTGATTCAACGTTTCGGACGTGTAAATCGTAAAAGAAATAGGAACACAATTGGGAAATTTAAGCCTATCCATATTATAGCTCCCAAAGGAAATGTTTTGCCTTATAAAATGGAAGTTTTAAAAATAAGCTTTGACCAATTACCTGATAATGGTTCATTGCTTAAAGAAAGAAGCTTACAGGGAAAAATCGATACCGTTTACCCGATGCTGGAAATGAAAGAGATTGACATGCATCTAAAATTTAAAGGAGGCAGCATCGTACTGAAAGAGTTGACAGATAACAAGCATTCTGTTTTAATAGAAGCTTTAGAAATTGAAGGTGCCGTTTGTATTTTGGAAGAAGACAGGGAAACTTATTTAACAGCAAGTTGGGAAGAACGAATCTCGATGGAAATACCGGTCAATTGGAGAACACTTTCCCGTTACAAGTCAGAATATGAACAGTTACTAGTCGGCACATATCCTTTTGTAGTACCACAAAAAATAGAAGAATACGATCAATATGGATTGCAATTAATTGAACACGAAAATTTTTTATAAACATGTACACTAGTTATATTGGCAAAAAATTTCTTAAACTATACAACGAAAAAGAGGGGGCGAGTCTTTCAGCGGAAGAATTTTTCGATGAAGTATTTTTTGAATTATTTTTTACAGATGATTCTCATTTGATGCATGTTGGGAACTCGCCATTCTTTCAAAAACCTAAACCAGAAGATGTAACCAGACATGGTAGTAAGTCACTAGCTCAACTGAATAATTTAAAAAAATCAATCATATCTGATGTTCCTAATATGTCCATTTTCGTTGGTTCTTCCGCCAAAGATTTAGGTGGAACTACTTCCGGACAAGTTTCGGATATTGATCTTACTGTTGACAAAGACGAAATGTATGCGTCTTGGTTTGGCGAGGCTTTAGGAATAGGTGTTAGTGGTGGTTTTGTAATGCTTATTAATGAATCGGAAATTCTTTGGACATTATTTCAAGGCTGGAAATATTATAGAAAATATCTAACCCAAACTCCTAATGTAAAAGATAAACAAATTGAAACCTGGAATGGGCAATGGCTTTACCATTATTTCCAACCAATGATTAACAAACAAAAACCGGACGAAGGTTTAAATATTGAAATAACAGAAGTACAGGGAAATATTGCTATTCCAACTCAACAATGGTCAAAGGTCATATTTGCACTGTCTAAGAAATTTCCACATCGAGAACTTACTGTATATGCCTACAATTTATCGCAGACTAATACAACATTAGGTTTTATCAATGTTTATTTGCCAGATGTGCGAAAAATGTATGAGTTTAGAGACACACTTTTTATAAATAAAAGTGAAACAGTGCTTTCAGATAAAGAAATAGAAAAATTGTCAACCTTCTACAATTTCAAAAGCGCCTGCCAACTTAGCACTATTGGTTTGAAAGCATTAGAACCTGATAAACTTAGAGAATTTATGCCCAAGGGCAGCATTCTGTATGCCCAAGGCAAAGAGTTTAAATTTTCAACCGAAGAATCGTTCTTACATTATCAAATATATAAAATCTGGATAACAGCCATGTTAAACAAAACAGAATTACTCAAACTGGCTTCAGACGTAGCAAGTGCGCTATTAGCAAATGAAGCAAATGGAGGCAAGGAAAATCGTGGTAAAACGGATAAAAGTCAAGATTCTAACAAAGTCAAAGAGGCAAAAAATGTACGTGAATTCATTGAGAATCTTACCGAAGTTTTAGCTAAATCACAAGTAAATGCAGAAACATTCAAAGAGGTTGTAAATCAAGTAATAAAAATGCCTTCAGACAACTTCCCTCTCTTCGTAACCTTAATCCGTTTTGAATACACTTATCAAAAATCAAAAAGCTAAAAATTATGAATAACTCACCATTTATTTATTTAAGAGGCTTACGCCATGCAGAGCATACTGTATTTGCCGTTAATGAAGGCCAAAAATTTTATTACGACCCACAATTTGGTTATAAGATGGCTTATTCAAGTGGGCAGCAGGTAAAGCGTTCTATCATAGAAGCCTTGAATTTGCCATTTGCAGCAATTACATTTAATTGGGAGATTGACAAAAAAGAAAATAAAGCAGCCCAGAAAGAACCACATTCCCCTTGCGATCCATCTTTTGCAGACCAACTATTGGGCGGATATATGAAAGCAGAAAGTGGTAGCCTTACCGTTAAAAGGAGAAGCCCTTTGTCTATTTCTGCAATGCGTCCACTACATCCTTTGTTAGGTGGAGTAGAATCACCTACAGAAGATTTATCTTTTGACAGAACATCACATCCTGAACATCATAAGGTAAATGTGTTTTGGACAGATGGGAAAAAGCGCGGCGAAAAACTTAGCGAAGATCAATTGAATGAATGGCTAACGACTAATAAAAGAAGTTTACCTAACAGAGCTTTTATTCAAGATCAAACAAGAGCTACAGGTCTTTTTGTTTATGATATTGCTATTGATTTAAGAACGTTATTTTCTATTTCAACAAATAAACTGGAGCCGGAATTATTTCCCGAAATAGAAGAAAAATTAGACGCCAATGGTTGGGTTGAAAGTCAAAATATCTTTGGTAACTGTCTTGTGTGTCCAAAGAAAAAAAGGGGTGAAATTATTTCTGCTTTGGCTAAGGCAATTATCAGTTGGCGAATCACTTCCAATCAGGCTCGAACATTCAGTTTAATGGAAACACTAGCTGTAGCTATCAGTGATAACGCTAATCAAATAGCTTATGCTATTCGTGGTGAATTGCGAGATGATAGTGACAGACCAAGAGCAACACCTAAAATTGATGAAACAGCGAAGGCAGATATTTTTATTACGCCGATAGCCAATGGTTATATTACTGGAGCAGTTGGAAGTGCCGATGCATTAGAAAAGGCAGAAGAAAAATTAATTGACCTTATGACAGCCTTTGATTTCGAAAACCAGATTTAATAATACTGCCGGACGAAACATTCGGCTGTTTGTTTTTAATATGCATCTCACCGCTACTCATATAAATTATTTTCATATATGCCACCGAAAACTATGGCTATTTGCCAACAGCATCTACATGGAACATACATCAGAAACAGTATCGGAAGGCAAACTATTGCATGAAACTTCTTATCCCCAAAGGGCAGAAAAATATACAGAGATAAATATCAGTGGAAGCCAAATAGATTTTTATGACGCAAAGAATAAAGTGATCCATGAGATCAAAAAGAGCGGCAGCATGGAAGATGCCCATGAATGGCAGGCAAAATATTATATCTGGCTTCTGCAGCAAAATGGTATTGATGATGTAACGGGCTTACTGGAATACCCCCCGCTGAGGGAAACAAAACAGATAGTTTTAACTGAGCCGGATATATTGTACCTGCAACAGGTTGTAACAACCATTCAGCAGTTGATTGAAAGTGAACAATGCCCGGCAAGGATTAATAGTAAGATATGCAAAAGCTGCTCTTACTATGACTTTTGTTATATAGAAGAATTGTAACCATGAGAAAATCTTACTACCTGTTCAACCCGGGACGTATGAGCCGAAAAGACAATACACTAAAATTTATCCCTGTAGATGAAGAGGGCAATGAGGGGTTACCCAAATACATACCCATCGAGTCAGTAGATAATTTGTATTGTTTTGGTAGCTTAGATGCCAATAGTGCATTGTATAATTTTTTAGGCAAAGAGCAGATAAATGTTCATTTTTTTGATTATTATGAACATTATACCGGATCATTTATGGCGAAGGATTACCTGTTGGCCGGTAAAATGCTGATTGCGCAAACTAATGCCTATTCAAAATTGCCCAAACGTATAGAAATCGCCCGTAAACTGTTAGAAGGCGCCGCTTTTAATATGCTTAAAAATTTGAAATACTACCAGAACCGGGAAAAAGATACCAGTGTGCCAATGGAAAGAATTGAAGCGCTGGTAGGTAATATTTCTTTAGCTACTAATATACCTGAACTGATGGGGGTAGAGGGTAACATTCGCATGAGTTACTATGAAGCTTTCGGCAATATCATTAATGATTTTGATATGGGTAACCGTAGCAAACAACCGCCATCGAATGAAGTGAATGCCATGATTTCTTTTGTAAACACTATGTGTTATACGCTTTGCTTAGACATGATTTATCATACCCAGTTAAACCCTACCATCAGTTTTCTGCATGAACCAGGTGAACGGAGATATTCTCTTGCATTAGACCTGGCAGAGATATTTAAACCAATATTGGCCGACAGGCTGATCTTTTCTTTACTGAATAAAAAACAGATACAGGCATCTGATTTTGATACAAAACTAAACAGCTGCCTGTTAAAAGAGAGTGGTCGGAAAAAAGTGGCGAAAGCGTGGGATGAGAAATTGAATGAAACCATAAAACACAGATCACTTGGCCGTAGTGTAAGTTATAAACATTTAGTAAAATTAGAATGCTATAAGCTTGCCAAACACGTGCTGAGCATTGAAGAATACAAGCCATTTAAAGCATGGTGGTAAGCCAATAAGTTTATTTTGAATAGAAAAATGCTATTGACGTTAATCTATAATCGTTGTATGTATGTAATTCTGGTATATGATATAGGTGAAAAAAGAGTTGGTAAAATGCTTAAATTATGCCGGCGCTATTTGAACTGGATACAAAATAGCGTTTTTGAGGGAGAGATTACAAATGTTAAATTGAAGGAATTATTAGGCGAAGCAAAGGAAATCATGGAGATGGATAACGACAGCATTATTATATTTAAAAGCAGGGAAGAAAAGTGGCTGGATAAGGAAGTGATTGGAATGGAAAAAAACGAGCTTGATACATTTATTTAGTCGTCGAACAGGGAGCTTGTACGCATGAAATAGTCATGCAAAGAATAATCAGGACGCAGAAATGTAGCTAGAATAAGGGTTTTTCACAGTTGTCGAAGCAAGGGGCAAATAATAGAATTAAGGATAGACGATTTGTAAAGACTAAAAACAGTAAATTGCAGCATATTGAGTGATTGATTTCTAATAATTTAGCCGGGTTTTTAAAACGGCTTATAATCGTACCATGGTGGAATTGAAATGCATGTCTTTATTGCTGATCGGTGCCGCTCTTTACTTATAATCGTACCATGGTGGAATTGAAATGGTTAAGTTGGAAGCAATCGGTAAGAGTTGCAAGCTTATAATCGTACCATGGTGGAATTGAAATACCTTGCTAATTCGAGTGTGACAATCGGCTCTACTACTTATAATCGTACCATGGTGGAATTGAAATGTACCTCATAGACAGGCTTCAAGCAATAGACGAACTTATAATCGTACCATGGTGGAATTGAAATTCTTTAAATTTAATAATTAGTATTTGAGGGTACTGACTTATAATCGTACCATGGTGGAATTGAAATTTGATCTCCGTTAATTGATATCTTCGGTCGCAAACTTATAATCGTACCATGGTGGAATTGAAATGAAGAAAATTCACCAGCACCGAATTGCGTATCATCTTATAATCGTACCATGGTGGAATTGAAATTCATTTCACAACTTCCTAATTCTTTCTTTTCATCACTTATAATCGTACCATGGTGGAATTGAAATATCATGCGTGTGAAGTAATTGTGTTTGATCTGCGGCTTATAATCGTACCATGGTGGAATTGAAATCATGTGCGGCTATTGCATGGCGGGATAGATAAGGCTT
>JBHAFM010000016.1:0-6305 GCA_041856175.1 Sediminibacterium sp. | reverse complement strand
TTGCTTCCCAAAGGGCATATACTGCTAAGTGGCTTGCTCGGGGAAGACGAGCCGGAGATTCTGGCCGTATGCCGCCAGGCCGGATGGGAGCACTTACAGACGATCACAAGAGCAGGATGGATTGCTTGCCACTTTAAAGGGTAACCGCCTGGTAATCAATCCAAACCCCACCGTGGAAACCCGGCCTTTCTATAGGATAATTTTCCCCATTCAGTATGTTAACTTATTCTTACCTTCATTTCGGGTATCTTTGTACCCCAAACTTCAACCACCCCCCAATGAACGAATTGTTGCTTATTATAATGGCATACCTGATAGGATCGATACCTACAGCCGTATGGGTGAGTAAGTATTTTTTTGAGATTGACATTCGTGATTATGGCAGCGGTAATGCAGGTGCTACTAATACTTTTCGCGTACTTGGTCCCAAATGGGGCAGTTTTGTAATGTTTATTGATATCGTTAAAGGAATCATAGGGACCTCTCTCTATGTTCTCCTGCCTTACTATCTTACAAATGAATGGGCCAGGACCAACTTCATGATTGGCCTTGGACTGTCTGCAGTGATCGGTCATATCTTCCCGATATGGGCGGGGTTCCGTGGCGGTAAAGGGGTAGCTACATTATTGGGTATGGCTATCGCAATTCAACCCCTGGTGGCTGTATGTTGTTTAGGGGTATTCCTGTTTGTTTTGTATCTGACCCGTTTTGTATCGCTCAGCTCTATACTGGCAGGTATATCATTCATGATTTTCATTCTCTTTATCTTCAACGAAAAAGAAACCCTTTACCGGATATTTGCCGTATTGGTAGCGCTGATGATTGTATTCACGCACCAAAAAAATATTGGGCGCATACTAAAAGGCACAGAAAGCAAAGTCCCTATTCTCAAATACAGAGACCGCCGCAGACAAAAAAGAAAATAGGTGACAGCCCTGCTTGTGTAAATGTACCAGGAGAGTGGAAAATTTCTGTTCCTCAATTTTTTGGCACAGTTATTACTTTATACTACAAAACGCAATCTCTATGAAAAGAATCAGTTTGGTATTATGCACAGGTATGGCATTTGGTTTATTGACATCCTGCCAGCGGAATACGATTATTGGCCGCAGCCAGTTAAACCTGGTTTCTGAAGACCAGGTACAATCCATGGCTTTTACACAGTATAAAGAATTCCTGTCTACCAATAGTGTGGTGGCCACTAGTAATAATAATGCTGAAATGGTCAAAAGAGTGGGTAATCGTATTGCTGCGGCTATTACTAAATATTATACAGACAAAGGCGCCGGAAACGAACTGAGTAACTATAAATGGGAATTTAACCTGGTTAATGGCAAAGAAATAAATGCCTGGTGTATGCCGGGTGGTAAAGTGGTGGTATACACGGGTCTGTTACCAGTTACACAAAATGAAACTGCACTGGCTATCGTACTTGGGCATGAAATAACACATGCAGTAGCAGGTCATGGCCGGGAAAGAATGAGCCAGGGCTTGCTGGCACAAGGAGTAGAAGTAGCCGGTGATATCGCTTTCAGTAGAAGCCCGAAAGCAGTCAATGTTTTTAACCAGATTTATGCGCCTACAGCACAACTCGGTGTATTGTTGCCCAACTCGAGAAAACAAGAGTATGAAGCAGACCATTTCGGATTGATCTTTGCTGCTTTGGCTGGCTACGACCCACGTGAAGCAGTTCCTTTCTGGACACGCATGGCTGCATTAGGAGGAGAAAAGCCGCCGGTTTTCTTAAGCGACCACCCTGCTGATGAAGACAGGATTAATAAACTGAAAGCTCTGATGCCGGAAGCACTACAATACTACCGTCAAAGTAGTAAAAAATAATATATAATAGGAGAAACGCGGCTTTTTCTTGCTAAAACAGTAAGAAAGACGCAAATTTGCCGCGTTTTGTTTGCAAACTACGGTTACAATTTTTTAACTTTGCAACTTCTTATTACATCCCCCTGAAATCCATTTTAGGCATGTCAAATCAGAGTTTGTTTGAAAAGTTACAGTTGAAGGATGAAAAGAACCTGTTGATCCAGGGGCTTCCTTCAGCCATTGAAAAACAATTTGCAAAGTTAACATACGCCAAAAATGTCACGCCTTTATTGAAGACTAAAAAGGTTGACTTTGTGCTGTTGTTTGCCCTCAGCCAGTGTCAGTTGAACAATGTACTTAAAGAAGTGTTCCCGGCTTTACATGAGGATAGCAAATTGTGGGTGGCTTACCCCAAAACAACAAGTAAGATCGTGAGCGACCTGAACCGTGACTGCAGCTGGGAATTGCTGGCTGGTAATGGATATGAATCGGTCAGGCAGGTGGCACTTGACCATGTATGGAGTGCCATCCGTTTCAAAAAAACAGATAAGATCCCGAATCGCACCCGTGCTTTTTCAGAAATGAAAAGCCAGGAGATCAATGGGATCGACTTTGAAAAAAGGTTAGTTGTACCCCCGGTTGAATTGGATAAATTATTCACCAGGCACGAAAAAGCCCAGGAATTCTTCAGTTCATTATCCTTCACCAACCAGAAAGAATACGTAAGCTGGATTGAAGGCGCCAGGAAAGAAGAAACTCGCCAAAGAAGGTTAGAGACTGCATTGGAGAAATTATTAGCCGGGAAAAAGAACCCATCAGAAAAATAGGGATTGGGAAATTTGTAATTGAGCAGAAGGGTTACCTACTCCCTGGTTACCAATTACCCATTTCATTTAATAATAACAGTCCCCAACTGTTTTGTCATTTCCTTTTCCAGGTTTTTCAAATGCTTATGTACTTCAAGCAGGGGCTTGAAATCTTCAAAGCCAGCCTGTTCCATGTCACGCTGGTTCTCTTCTAGCATCTTTTTTATTTTGCGTAGTTTGTAATAACTGACGCTCATGAGTACATCCTGGCGACTGGTATCGCGGTTGACTATATCCATGCTTTCCATCACTTCATCCCATTTCTGGCTCAGTTCGAAAGGGAAGACGGTAATGCTCACCACCAGGTTTCTGACCGCTTCATTTTCGTGGTACAGCAATGTTTTGGCGCTGGGCTCCAAGCCCTGGTAATACTGGGCTTTGTAGGTTTCATACAATTGCTCCAATGAAGAACTGTCGAACTGGTACTGCTCTAATTCTTCAAATATATAATCGGCCATACTCCTGGTTTCATCCCAGGAACGCAGTCCGTATTCCAGTAAAACGCGAAGTATGTTACGTTCGTGCGCTTCGTCTTGTGTTAATAATCGCTGTGTGTCATCCAGTACATCTTCAGGCTGCTGCCCGAGGTTCGTAAACGACTGCTGGTTCACTGCCTCAGGCGGAAGCCGCTTTTCGTCTTTGGCAAGTTTGTCGCGCTTGTATTTGTTGACGAGGTTAGTGAGCCCGGATTCATCTATCCGCAACAAGCCTGCACACTGGCGTATATAGTCCTGCTGTTTGGTAAAATCTTCGGCCCTGTTAATTTTGCTGAGCGTTTCTGCAACCTGGTTAACAACAGCACTTTTCCTGGTAACGTCATTGCCCGCTTCTTTTAACATCACTTCCAGCTGAAAAATGATAAAGTCTTTTTTGGAAGCTGCAACAAATTCATTGAAAGCCTTTGCGCCAAGCTTGTTTACATAACTGTCCGGATCTTCCTTATCAGGAATCAATACCAGCCGCACATTAAGACTTTCTTCCAGCGCCATATCTAAACCACGCAGCGCAGCTTTTATACCTGCACTGTCGCCATCATAAATAATGGTGAGGTTATTGGTATATTTTTTAATCAGCCTGAGCTGATCGGTTGTTAGAGAAGTTCCACCACTGGCTACTACATTCTCAATTCCTGCCTGGTGCAGGCTGATGACATCCGTATATCCTTCCACCAATAAACATTCATCGGCCTTATCAATAGCCATGCGCGCAAAATGAGAACCGTAGAGAATCTTGCTTTTAACATAGATCTCATTTTCGGGCGTATTGATGTATTTGGGTGCACGATCGTTCTTGCCAATGATACGGGCCCCGAAACCAATGATCTTGCCCGAGTTATTGTGAATCGGGAAGATGATACGGCCACGGTAATTATCAACCAGCTCATTGTTGTTGCGCAGGGAGACAAGTCCGGTCTTAGGCAGCAACTCGGGATTGAATTGATTGGCAAGCAGCGCTTTGGTCAGCGTATCCCGTGTATCGGGATTATACCCCAACTGAAATTTTTGAATGATCTCTTCGCGGAAGCCGCGTTCTTTCAGATAAGATAAGGCTATGGCATGCCCGTCATCGGTATGCAGCAACTGTTCTGTAAAAAACTTTTGAGCAAAGCTGTTGATCACGTAAAGGCTGTCGGCCGTTTGTATCAGTTGTTTTTGCTCGGCACTGGTTTCTGTTTCTTCAACCTCTATATGATACCTCGCTGCAAGCCAGCGCAATGCTTCTACATAGCTGTACTTTTCATGCTCCATCAAAAAAGTGATAGTATTGCCACTTTTGCCACACCCGAAACACTTGAATATCTCCTTGGCAGGAGAGACGGTGAATGAGGGGCCTTTTTCGTTATGAAAAGGGCAAAGGCCTATATAGTTAGTACCCCTCTTTTTCAATTTTACAAACTCACCCACAACATCAATGATGTCGATACGATTGGTGATTTGCTGTATGGTATTCGGACTGATCAAGAGCACGAAGTTAACATTCCGGCTTTAAATTGTATTCCCCGGAAATTGTACCATTGAGACATTAAGACATTTTCTTATTTTTAACCATGCTTAAGAGAGAACGACAAGCTTATATCATTCAACAGATCAACATACATAATAAAGTGCTGTCATCTGACCTGAGTGTACAATTAGATGTATCAGAAGATACCATACGGCGCGACCTGCAGGAACTGGCAGAAGAGGGAAAGCTGCTTAAAGTGCATGGCGGTGCCTTATCAAAATCCTTTCATTTTACCATTGAGAATAGCAATATCTACTCTTTGCCGGAGAAGAAAAGCATTGCCTACAAAGCCATACAACTGATCAGGGATGGGATGCTGGTATTACTCTCAGGTGGCACAACGATCAGGCAATTGGTAAAAGCACTGCCCCCGGAGCTGAATGCTACTTTTATAACTGTGAGTGTACCGATTGCCCTGGAATTATTGGAACATCCCAATTGTGAAGTGATTTTCCTGGGAAATAAATTGCTGAAACATGCACAGATGTCGGTAGGTGCAGAAGTGGTACAGCGGCTCGCGGGTATCAAAGCTGACCTTTGTATCCTGGGTACCAATAGCATCGATGCTATTGATGGTATTACGGATCTGGATTGGGAGATTATAGAAGTCAAAAGGGCAATGATCAACAGCGCCCAAAAGACAGTATCACTGGCTATTGCTGAAAAGTTAAATACGGTACAACGCCTACAGGTATGTAAACCAGAAGAAATAGATATACTGATCACTGAGCTAGACCCTGCCGACCCGTTTCTGCAACCTTACCGGGCAAAGGGGATTATTGTATTATAAAGGGGATAAAACTCCTTGCCGCATAGCGTACGATTATTTGCGCGTTCTTGCAATCTTCACCTCAATTTTTCAACATTTTACGGGGTTGGGCTTAATTTTTCATTAAAACAAATATATTTGCACCGTAAATTAACGAGTGCTGCCAATCAATACTGCAAATTTCGGAAAGCCTGATGCACTTTTCTGCACCTTTAATTTGCCTCCCTCGCTAATTCACAGTTTCAAACCCGCATGTAAGATCGGACTATACATATGAGAAAACCAGTGTTTCTCAGGAAAGCAGTGAATTTCACTGCTTTTCATTTTTCTGCTGCCTGGCAGCAGAAAATCAAACGTCATCGCCATTTAAGAGCTCCCGCTCTATTTCTTCCATTTGTACAATATCCCAGGCTTCACTTTCGGTAGGAGTAACATTAAGAAAGTCAAGCAGTTCCAGTTTTTCAAATAGCGTCTCCGGTTCAGGCTTCAGGCAGCAGATAACAAAGGAAGCGTTGTTTTCATGAAATAATTGTTGCAGCGAAGCAATGATTTCCGCTGCCTTGGGATCAAGCAAAGTGACAGGTTCAAAATTGAGCACCACATTTTTTACGTCTTTTTGGAGGCAGGATTTACAGGTATTGGCGATGTCCGCTGCTATATTGGCAGATATGGCGGGTGTAGTCGGCGTTACAACGGTAAATTTCTCCTTGGTATCAATTTTGACTTCCATTTGTAGTAAATTACATTAACAGTTGTGTATAAGTGCCACACAACTTCGCTCAAAAATATTCGTTATAATTGTATAAATCCAAATTAGGTTATGGATAATAATTTTTCAGCACAGGTAA
>JBHAFM010000015.1:0-17884 GCA_041856175.1 Sediminibacterium sp. | reverse complement strand
TGATGGGGCTGCGCATGAGCTCACGAACGCAGAATATTTTGATGCTCATCAAGATAGGCATGATTGTGGTACTGATTGCAGCTTTATTTTTTCCACATCAACAGGCAACGCAAGTGATGACTGCTGCCGGCACCATGCCATCTTCCATGGGCTGGATACAAAGCTTAGGGGTAAGCCTGATTGCGGTATCGTTTACTTATGGCGGGTACCAGCAGACCATTAATTTTGGCAGTGAGGTGGCTAATCCTGCTGCCAATATCCCGAGAGGCATTTTCATTGGCATTGCTATTATTATAAGCTTATACCTTCTGGTGAACCTCAGCTATTACCATATCATCGGATTCAGCAACATGAAGGGTGAACGTGAGATCGCTTATGTAGTGATGGAGAAAACCTTTGGCAGCTACGGGGCTGATGTATTTTCCTTTTTTCTATTCTTCGGTGTGCTGGCCTATGTGAATGCACTCCTGCTCAGTAACCCGCGTGTGATGTATGCCATGAGTACAGAGGGATCTTTGCCAAAAATATTCTCAAAGATGAATGAAAAGAATGAAGTATTCACCACTTCGCTTACTGTCTTTGCTGCTACCTGTATAGTGATACTTTTCTTCGCACAGACCTTTGAAAAGATCCTCAACTTTAGCATTTTCCTGGATTGTTTTGGTATGGTGGCATCGAGTGCAACCATATTTGTATTACGTAAAAGAACCAGACACCTGGACGGATCAGGCATCTATAAAATGAAGCTGTTTCCGTGGCTGCCGTTGATCTTTATGGCAGCTTATTTATTCGTAGGGGCAAGCATTGCCATGCAAACACCCGACACAGCGCTTATTGGCATTACAGTACTGGCTGCTTTTACGGCACTTTATTTTATCACACAAAGGTTGGAACGTAAATCGCTTCAATCAATTAAAAAGAAAGAGGGATCATGATATGGATCTGTCTTATATCCTGAATGAACTGGCCGAGGACCGCGATGATTATTTTCGCGCCATTGCCCCGCCAATCGTGCAAACGAGCAACTTCGCATTTAAAACGGTAGAGGGGATGCGGGAGGCATTTGAAGACGAATATGCCACCTGGCTGTACAGTCGCGGACTGAACCCGACCGTAGAAATACTTAGGAAAAAATTAGCGGCACTTGACGGGGCTGAAGACTGTTTGGTATTTAACAGCGGCGCAGCAGCCATTTTTGCCGCAGTGCTGGCCAATGTCAAAAGCGGTGATCATATACTAAGTGTGCGTAAGCCATATGCATGGGCGCAACATATGTTTAATGTCATACTTCCGCGTTTTGGTGTGGCGGTTACCTATGTGGACGGCACCGATACCTCTCATTTTGAAAAAGCCATTCAGCCGAATACTACCCTGATCTATTTAGAAACGCCCAATAGCTGGTTTTATGAACTGCAGGACCTTGCAGCAGTTGCCTTGCTTGCTAAGCAATACCAACTCATTACCATCTGTGACAACAGCTATTGTACACCCCTGTACCAAAAACCCATTGAACTGGGTATTGACCTGGTACTGCAATCAGCTACCAAATATATTGGCGGGCACAGCGATACTGTTGCGGGTGTGCTGTGCGGAAGCAGGAAAATGATAGAACGCATCTTTAACAGTGAATACCTGAGTATAGGTTCCGGCATACAACCGTTCAATGCCTGGCTGCTGATAAGGGGACTGCGTACTTTACCTGCAAGGCTGGAACGGATTACCCGCACCACACAGGAAGTGATGCGTTTTTTAATGAACCATCCGCGGGTGGACAAGGTTTTATTTCCGCTGGATCCTTCTTTTCCACAGTATGAACTGGCCAAAAAACAAATGACAGGCGCCTGTGGGTTACTTACTTTTAGTATCAAAACAGAACGGTGCGAGACGATCGAAACTTTTTGTGAATCATTGAAGCATATCCTGATGGCAGTGAGCTGGGGTGGGTATGAGTCGCTGATCATTCCTAAATGTGCGGGCATCCGGCGTGCAGATTTCAGGGCGGCCAGGCCGGAGCACCGTAGTTTACGGCTTTATGTGGGACTGGAGGATGCCAACTATATACTGGCCGACCTGCAAGGCGCTTTTGAGGCAATAGCCAACCTTTCATAATAATTTTTCAAAGGGTTTGTCTGCTTCCTTTCCGTTTGTCTAAAATATAAGGATCTGGACAGGAAACCGCTATTTTTGTTATATATGAGAAAGCTGATCACCCTTCTTTGCTGCGCAACACTGTTGCAGGCACATGCACAGAATGGTTCTGACAGATGGAACCTGCGTCAATGTGTAGACTATGCTATGACCAATAACATATCGGTTAAGCAGGCAGATATACAGGCAAGGATCAGTGCTCTCCAGCTCAGGCAGTCAAAACTGAATATGTACCCCAGTGCGTCGGGCAGTTCTTCCACAGGTGTGCGTTTTGGCCGTTCTATCGATCCCACCACCAATGGTTTTGCCACCACCCAGTTCCTTTACCAGAACTTTGGTATTAATGGCGGCATACAGGTGTACAATAACGGACGGCTGCACAATGCTGTGCTTGCCTCGGAATTTAATGCCAAAGCTGCATTGGCCGATGTGGCAAAAGCAGCCAATGATATTGCATTGAATGTTTGCACCTATTACCTGCAGGTGCTGGCAGCCAAAGAACAGATCAATATCACTGCGGTACAGGTGTCGCAATCCATTACCCAGTACGAGATGACCAAAAAAAGAGTGGATGCAGGCGTGCTCCCTGAGCTGAATCTTGCTGAAATAGAAGCGCAGTTAGCCAATGACAGCACCAACTATGTAACGGCCCGTACCAGTTATGAACAGAACCTGATTAACCTGCGGGGACTGCTCAGTCTCGATCCGGATGTTGTGTTCGGTCTGGAAACGCCACCTGCTGATCAGATACCGATCGAAACTTTTGCCGAACTGCAACCACAGGCGGTATACCAGCTGGCACTGGCCAACCAGCCACAGCAAAAAGCCAATGAATTCAGGATCAAAGCAGCCCGGAAGAATATCTTAGTTGCAAAAGCGGGCATGTATCCAACCCTCAACCTGGGCGCCAATTTATCTACCAACTTTTCCAATTCATTCAAATACACCAGCGGGGCTACATTCCTGGGGTACAGTCCCATTACAGGCGCTGAACCGATCGTTAACGTGAGTAATGTGAATTATTATGTTCAGACGCCACTTTATAAGCCTTCCCAGAATAGCCGGAGCTTCAATGACCTGTGGCAGGGATGGGGTAAACAATTGGATAATAACTTTGGACAAAACGTTGGTATCAGTCTTTCTGTACCTATTTTCAGCAACGGACAAAACAAAATAGCTTTCCAGCAATCGAAGCTGCAACTGAAAACGGCAGAACTGCAAAAAGCGCAGAGCGACCTGAAATTGAAGCAGGATATTTATACAGCTTATTCTAATGCTACCGCCGCGCTGCAAAAATTTAATTCCGGAAAAAAAGCAGTAGAGAGCGCGCAGAAAGCGTACGATTTTGCACTCAAACGTTATGAAGTGGGTTTGCTGGGGTCGCTGGATCTGATTACCAACCAGAACAACCTGCTGAAAGCAAAATTGCAGCAACTGACCAACCAGTATGATTATGTGTTCAAAATGAAACTACTGGAATTCTACAAAGGAACAGGATTAAAACTATAAAAAAAGAACGCGCTTAATTATGAATAAGAAACTGATATGGACCATTGTTATACTGCTGGTTTTACTGGTGGCACTCATTGGCCTTAAAAAAGCCGGTGTGATCGGTAAAGAAGAAGGCATCAAAGTGTCAGCCGAAAAAGCAACCTCACGTACCATTACCGAAACAGTCAACGCAAGCGGAAAGATTTATCCTGAAATTGAAGTGAAAGTGAGCCCGGATATCAGCGGTGAGATTGTGGAGCTGAATGTGAATGAAGGGGATAGTGTGAAACGCGGACAGGTACTGGCAAAGATTTATGCCGATATCTACTCCACCCAGCGCGACCAGGTAGCAGCAGGAGTACAGCAGGCAAGGGCACAGCTTTCTAATTCATCGGCAAGTATCATTGGTTTGAAAGCAACATTAGACAATGCAAAATCATCCTACGACAGGCAAAAGAAGCTGTATACCGAAAGGGTGATCTCAAGGTCGGAGTTTGACCAGGCCGAACAGGCATACCGCTCAGCGGAAGCTAATTATAATGCAGCGAAAGAGGGATTGAAGGGAGGGGAAGCTTCTATCCAGAGTGCAGAAGCGCAATTGTCCAAAGCAAATAAAGATCTATCAAGGGCTACGCTCACTGCCCCGATGGATGGCATCATCAGCCTGCTGGCGGTGAAGAAAGGAGAGCGCGTGGTAGGTACCGCGCAGATGGCAGGTACAGAAATGATGCGCGTGGCCGATATGCGAAGTATTGAAATAAGGGTGGATGTAGGAGAAAATGACATACCGAAAGTTAAATTGGGCGATACTGCTGTTGTGGAAGTGGATGCTTACACCAACAGGAAATTCAAGGGCCTGGTATATAAAATAGCCAATCCGAACACAGCAACCGGCGCATCTTCAGGTTCGAATACCGAAGTAACCAATTACAAAGTGCATATACGCCTGCTGCCTGATAGTTATAAAGACCTGGTAGTTGCAGGTAAAGGTTTTCCTTTTCGTCCGGGTATGAGCGCCAATGCAGATATTCAAACCAAAACAAAAGTCAATGTCATTGCTGTTCCGCTGAACGCTGTTACCACAAGGGATAAAAACAGCGACAGGGCGCCCGGCGATAAGAAAGACGACAAGCCAGCTGACCAGGCAACAGTCAAATCTACCAGTACAGATGATAATATTGAAGAAGTGGTATTTGTATTGCAGAAAGACAATACGGTAAAAAAAACAAAAGTAAAAACAGCCATCCAGGACCTGAATTATATTGAAATCACCGAGGGCCTTTCCAATGGCGAAGAGGTCATAACCGGCCCATACAGTGTTGTAAGCAAAACAATAAAAGACGGTAACCTTGTAACAGTGGTTCCAAAGGATAAGTTATTTGATGAGAAGAAAAAGAACTGATCCCATGATGCGCGGGGTATGAAACCCGACCCCTCATGATTCCGTATGTTTGCAGCATCATTAAACTTGTTTTCATGCAGTTTGGTATCATAGGCAGCGGAAGTTGGGCTACAGCACTTGCAAAAATTCTGACCGATAACGGTAACACGATTAACTGGTGGGTTCGCAATAGTGATACCATTAATTATATGGAAAGGCGCAACCATAACCCGCATTACCTGAGTGCCGTCTATTTTAATCCCTCACACTTAAAGCTTAGCAATGAGATTGGGAAGGTGGTAGCTGCTTCCGATGTTTTGATTGTAGCTGTTCCCGCAGCTTTTGCTGAATCTGTTTTTGTACAACTGGATGCAAAAGCTTTAAAAGGAAAGAAAATTATTTCGGCCATTAAAGGAATATTGCCACTTGATAACCAGTTGCTCGACAGTTATCTTGCACAAACCTGCCAGTTCCCTTCAGATAGTTATTATGCTTTGCTGGGACCCTGTCATGCGGAGGAAGTAGCTGCCGAAAAATTATCTTACCTCACATTCGCAGGACAGGACAAAACCGCTACAGCTACACTGGCGGCCTATTTTAAAACAGCGTATATCAATACAGTGGTCAATACGGATGTACTTGGGGTACAATATGCAGCAGTATTGAAAAATATTTATGCATTAGGTGCCGGCATTGCACATGGACTGGAGTATGGCGATAATTTTTTAAGCGTTTATATTGCCAACAGCGCCAATGAAATGGTGAACTTCCTGAAACAATTATGTGATAAAAGAAATGCCGGGCTTCGAACGCCACATCATTATAATGCTTCAGCTTATTTGGGCGACCTGCTGGTAACCTGTTATTCCTTATTCAGCCGCAACCGTACGTTCGGGAATATGATCGGCAAAGGCTATTCGGTGAAAGCAGCGCAATTGGAATTGAATATGGTAGCAGAGGGATATAATGCCAGCAAGTGCATCTTCAAAACAAACGAAACAGTGAAAGCAGCCATGCCCATTGCTGCAGCTATTTATGAAATATTATGGGAGCATCTTCCGGCTGCGGAAGGTTTTGAGAAAATAGAAGGGTACTTAGTCTGAAAAAAGATCTGCCGCAATACCATCTGCAAGCAATTTTCCTTTTGCATTTAATTGCAAAACATGATCAGCGAGCACCATATGCCCCGCACTGATATGTTTTTGTGCAGCATGCAATAATTGACCTGCCTTCTCTTGTCCCCAGTTTGTTGCTATCCGTTCTAATGAAAGTCCCTCAATGGTACGCAGGCTGGTCATAATGTATTCATTGAGCTGCTGCACAGGCGTCAGGAGTTCCTGTTCAAAAGGAACCTGGTTGTTTTCAATGCTTTTCAGGTATAAGCTGTTATTGGCTACATTCCATTGCCGGCTGCTGCCGTTAAAAGAATGGGCAGAGGGGCCTAAGCCAAGATAAGGCTTGCCCTGCCAGTAACTGCTGTTGTGCCTGCTGCGAAAGCCGGGCTTTGCAAAATTGGATATTTCGTAGTGTTCAAAGCCGGCAGATGCAAGCCGGGATGTTAAGATAGAAAAATGCCGGGCCTGTTTTTCGGCATCAACATTTTCCAGTTGTTTTGTTTTGATCAACTGGTACAGGGCTGTTTTTGGTTCTACTGTTAATGCATAACAGGAGAGGTGCGGAATGTTGAGGCCGATAGCAGTTTCAATATTTTGTATCCAGCCCTCATCACTCAAGCCAGGTGTGCCGTAGATCAGGTCGATAGTGATATTATGAAACCCGGCCTGTTGTGCCAGCTGCACAGCAGCGTAGGCCTGCGCAGCGTTATGCGCCCTGTTCATCCATTGGAGGTCTGCTTCGAGAAAAGACTGTATGCCGATGCTCAGCCGGTTGATACCTGCATCCTTCCATCCCGCCAGGTTTTCTGCCGATATATCATCCGGGTTGGCTTCCAGTGTTATTTCTGCCTCACCGGTTATCGTAAAAACTGCCCGCAGTTTTTCAATGATAGCCAGCAGGTCAACCTGCTTCAGCAAGGAAGGCGTGCCGCCGCCGAAATAAACAGTAGTTACTTTTTCGTCTATATAATTATGCCGCAAAACTGCTTCCTGTATGATTGCCCCGATCATGGCCGGCAATTGCTGCTGTGATGTGGAAAAATGGAAGTTGCAGTAATGGCAGGCTTTTTTACAAAAAGGAATATGCAGGTAAATGCCAGCCATTGCGGGGACGATTGTTGAATGATGAGGTAATGATAGCACAGCAAAGGTACAATATGGCCGGTTGGCCAGGGTTTTATAAGTTGCGCATTATCTTTTCCATCATGCGTGATAAATGAAGTCACTTCGATATTTTTGCCTCAAATCCATGGTTTGAAGAAAATTATCTTGATACTGTGCTGTTTTGTTACTTATAGTAGTTTGTGTTATGCACAAACAGATACGGCCGATAAAAACAAGCCGGGCGAGAGTACCAGGGTAAAGGCCGTTGATACGCAACCCCTGTTTCAACAGCCCGACGTTATTGAAAAACCGGCACCGGTCATTAGTCACAGGTCAAAGCCCGACAGCCAGCGAGTTACTAAGCGGGTAGCAGATACCGGCATGCGGGCAGGGATGGACAGTCTCCGGAAAGATACTGTTCAGCACGCCGCAGTGCCTGCACTACCGTTCATCGATACATCCACTTATGCCCGTTACCAATATCACCCTTACCTGCCTCTGCATAAAAAGGCAGTGTATATGTTGATCAGTTATCACAAACGGGAGTCGAAAGATGAACTGTTTTACCTGTCGGCCGGGCTTGTTTTTTTCCTGGCATTTATAAGAGTGGCTTTTCCCCGTTATTTTAAGAACCTTTTCAATTCTTTTTTTCAGACCTCACTCCGGCTGAAACAGACCAGGGAGCAATTATTACAGGATAACCTGGCTTCTTTACTAAGCAACCTGCTTTTTGTGCTGAGTACCAGCCTGTATGCGGCATTGGCGATCAGGTTCCAGCAATGGGCACCTGTTGGCTTCTGGTGGCTGGCGCTCTATGGAGCTGCTCTATTGGCGCTTGTATACCTGGGGAAATACCTTTTTTTACGGTTTGCCGGCTGGATATTTAATTCGAAAGAGGCGGCGGCGGGTTATATTTTCATTGTATTCCTGGTAAATAAGGTGATCGGGATACTCTTAGTGCCCTTTCTGCTCATCGTGGCTTTTGCTGCGGAACCTGTTGCGGGAGTAGCCCTGACAGTTTCGGCGGTACTGATTGGTCTTCTTTTTTTATACCGATACATGGTTTCTTTTACTACTATACGAAGTAATTTGAAAGTGAATGCCTTACACTTTTTCCTGTACCTTTGTGCGGGTGAACTGCTTCCGTTATTATTAATATACAAGGTATTAATCAATTATATTGACGGAAGGTTTTAATTTTGCACATTATTTAGAGAAAGCAGCATGGTTAAAAGCGGCCAAAAAAGTTCAGACACTGTTAAAACAGCCAAACGAATACTTATTTCCCAACCCAGGCCGGAGAGCGATAAATCGCCCTATTTTGACCTGGAAAAGAAATACCAGGTAGAACTGTTTTTCCATCCATTCATTAAGCTTGAAGGGATCCCGGCAAGAGATTTCCGTAAGCAGAAGATTGATATTGCACAATATTCAGCTGTTATCTTTACCAGCCGCAATGCTATTGACCATTTCTTCCGCACCTGTGAAGAATTGAAGGTAACGATCGGGCAGGATACCAAGTATTTCTGCATCACCGAAGCTGTAGCGCTGTACCTGCAGAAGTTTATCCTTTACCGCAAAAGGAAAGTGTTTTACGGGGCCGATGGTACCAATAAAAGCATGTTCGATGTGGTAAATAAGCATAAGGAGAATGAGAAATTTCTCTATGTGTGCAGTGAGAACCAGCAGGACAATGAGATCGTAAACTGGCTTAAATCAAATAATTGCGGATACCAGCTGGCCTTTATGTACCGCACCATCAGCAACGATATAAAAGAAGTGATCGCAAGCCACGAATTTGATGTAATTTGCTTCTTCACACCCAGTGGGGTAAAAAGTTTATTCGATAATTTTCCCGGTTTTCAGCAAAATGGCACGGTGATTGGAGCATTTGGAAATAATACCTCCAAAGCTGTGGAAGATGCTGGTTTAACATTGGAAATCAAAGTGCCTTCACCACAGAAGCCAAGTATGGTGTCGGCACTGGATCAGTTTTTGGGGGCAGGTATGGCAACTAAGAAATAGCCCCCTTTATTTACACCTAAAAACACATGTTATGAAAAAATTATTCTCCTTTCTTGTATTTGCTGCTTTTTTAACTGCATGTGGTAATAATGCTGCCAATATGGAAGCAGAGATCCAGAAAGCTAAACAACGCACACTCGATTCATTAAAAACAGTGGATTCATTGAAAGCCATATCGGCTGCCCAACAGAAATCGCTCGATTCAATGAAAGCTGTGGCAGCAGCCAAACAGCAGCAACAACATGAGAGAAGATCTTCACGGGTAGCCTCAAGATATGCTGATGCAGAAGGAACAGCAGTAGCCCCTGCCCCTGCAGAAAAAAAGAAAGGCTGGAGCAGTACTGCTAAAGGAGCGGTGATCGGAGCCGGAGTAGGAGCCGTAGCCGGAGCGGTGATCGATAAAAAACACGGTGAAGGCGCAGTAGTAGGTGGTCTGATCGGCGCCGGTGCCGGTGCCGCTACAGGTGCTATCATTGATAAAAACAAAAAGAAAAAAGCAGCACAGGAAGCAGCTGCCAAACAATAATAATAAGACACGGACATTTGTCCCTTTTCCTGCAGGCACATAGCAGATGGTTTTACCAGTCGCTATGTGCCTTTGCTTTTACTGTAAAGGTGTGACTATATTTACATCACCATGTCACACGTCAATCACCTGATCAACGAAACGAGTCCTTATCTTTTGCAGCATGCGCATAACCCCGTAAACTGGTATGCGTGGGGAGAAGCAGCGTTGGAAAAAGCAAGGCAGGAAGATAAACCGGTATTGGTGAGCATTGGCTATGCAGCCTGTCATTGGTGCCATGTGATGGAAAGGGAAAGTTTTGAAGACGAAACAACGGCGGCATTGATGAATGCACATTTCATCAACATAAAAATCGACAGGGAGGAACGTCCCGACCTGGATCATATTTATATGGATGCAGTACAGGCCATGACAGGCAGTGGCGGCTGGCCCCTGAACGTATTCCTGACACCCCAGGGGAAACCATTTTACGGGGGCACTTATTTCCCTCCCGAAAGAGCGTATAACCGTGCGAGCTGGAAAGAAGTGCTCATGGGCGTTGCCAAAAATTACAGCGAAAAAAAGCATGAAATAGAAGCACAGGCAGAGAACCTTACACAACACCTGGTAAGCGCCAATTCATTCGGCATGCAACAGGCAGGAGCGGCAGAGCGTACTCTTTTTACAGAAGAGAAGCTGAAAGAACTGGCGGCAAACATGCTCCGGAATGCAGATCCGTTATGGGGTGGTTTCGGAAGAGCGCCAAAGTTTCCGCAAACCCTGTCCATTCAGTATTTACTAAGGCACTATCATTTCACCGGGGAAGAAGCTGCATTGCAACAGGCATTACTGAGCCTGGATAAAATGATCGATGGAGGCATCTATGACCAGTTGGGTGGTGGATTTGCCCGGTATAGTACCGATAATGAATGGCTGGCCCCTCATTTTGAAAAGATGCTGTACGACAATGCCCTGCTGGTAAGCGTCATGGCAGAAGCCTATCAATTAACGAGTAATGAGAAATATGCCCGGGCTATCCGTGAGACGCTTGCATTTGTGGCAAGGGAAATGACTGACCCGGAACATGGCTTTTTCAGTGCACTGGATGCGGATAGTGAAGGGGAGGAAGGGAAATTCTATACCTGGGGAAAAGCCGAGATCGATGAAATATTACAGGAAAAAGCGCCCCTTTTCTGCGAATTTTACGGTATTACGGCAAATGGTAACTGGGAACAAAAAAATATTCTTTGGGTTAAAGAGCCCCTTGAAAAGTTTGCACTACAAAGAGAGGTGGCAATCAACGACATGGTTTCATTGCTTGAAACGGCAAAAGAGCAATTAATGGCCCGACGTTCGCGCAGGATCCGTCCTCTGCTGGACGATAAAATACTGCTTGGATGGAATGGGCTGATGAATACGGCTTACTGTAAAGCCTATGCGGCCCTGGGGGATAGAGCCTATCTGGAGACTGCGGTCAGGAATATGCACTTCCTTGAGCACCGGATGAGGCTGGCAGACGGCACCTGGCATCATACCTGTAAGAACGGAGTGGCAAGGATACCTGCTTTTCTCGATGACTATGCTTGCCTCATCCAGGCCTATATCCACTTACAGGAAATTACGGGGGAAGGCGAGTACCTGCTGCGGGCACGGGATCTGGCAGGGTATGTGGATACCCATTTCAGTGAAGAAGGTACCGGTTTTTTCTTTTATACGCATGCACAGCAGCAGGATGTGATTGTCCGGAAGAAAGAGGTTTACGATGGCGCCGTTCCGAGCGGAAATGCAGTAATGGCGCAGAATTTACTGTACTTGTCAAAAGTATTTGACCGAAAGGACTGGGACCGGCGGGCACAGATAATGCTGCAATCCTTAGAGAATGCCCTCATCAAATACCCCAATTCTTTTGGGGCCTGGGCCGTTTGCCTGCAGCAGGTTGTCATGGGTATGCTGGAAATTGCCATCATTGGGCAACAGGCCAGGGGATATATTGCTCTTGTTATGCAAAAGTTCATACCCAATAAAATAGTACAGACCGGGGAAACCGAAGAACGGGTTTTCCCGTTATTAGCAGGGAAGCAAGTAAAGGAGGGAGAAGTGCTATTCTTTCTTTGCAAAGATTATGCGTGTAGTAATCCCTCTACGGATGTAGTAGATTTTTTAGCAAAAATGTAACAAAGAATACGGTAATTTGCTTGTCGACAGTGATGTTGACTCGCATCAAAAAATTATTTGTAAAACTTAATCGTTAAAAGCATTTGACATTATTTTTACCCGCCTGTAAGAATTATTGATTTTAAAATGTCGATGTTGGTATAACTGCCAACGCAAAACCTATATTTGTCACTGTCATAAATAAGTTTTGTCTTATGAAAGGTTATTTGACTACTATTATCGTGGCCATGCTATCGTTAAGCTTGTCCTCCTGCTTTTTCAAAAAAGGAGGAAAAGCAAAAGGATTGCCTGATGATGGGCAATTGCATGGTGTAACACCAACAGCAAAACAAAATATGCGTCCCCCTTTAGGTATGGTATATATTCAGCCAGGTGCCTTTCATATGGGCCCTAGTGATGAAGATATCAGTTTCAACTATACCAACCGTAACCGTACGGTTTCAATGCCAGGTTTCTGGATGGATGCAACAGAGATCACCAATAACCAGTACAGGCAGTTTGTGAACTGGGTGAGGGATTCGCTGGCGTTCAAGATACTCTTTGGTTCCGGTATCAATAAAGATGATACGATGGCAGTCGACTGGAAAAAAATGGCTACGGTAAAATGGGATAAGACCACCATCGAAAAATTAAATGAACTGAACCTCGCACCAGATAACAGATTGTATAACCGACCGGGCATTGATCCTGAGAAGCTGGTGTACCATATAGAATATTTCAACCTGGCCGAAGCGGCAAAACGTGAGAATGCCGGCATACCTGTCAGGAATTTTATCGTTAGAAAAGACCAGAAAGTGTATCCCGATACATTGGTGTGGATGAGGGACTTCTCTTATTCCTATAATGAACCAATGACAAAGGGCTATTTCTCACACCCTTCTTTTGGCGGTTACCCCGTTGTTGGTGTAACCTGGAAACAGGCAGTGGCTTTCTGTCACTGGAGAACACATATACAAAATGCTTTCCTCGAAAAAAGAAATATGGCCATTGATGGCGATTACCGCCTGCCAAGTGAAGCGGAGTGGGAATACGCTGCACGTGGCGGCCGTACTGGTTCCATGTATCCATGGGGTAACTATTACCTGAGAAATAAAAAAGGATGTCTCCTGGCCAACTTCAAACCCGGCCGTGGTAACTATGCAGAAGATGGCGGCTTTTATACGGTTCCTGCTAATGCATACTGGCCTAATGACTGGGGGCTCTATAATATGTCGGGCAATGTGGCCGAATGGACCGGCTCTTATTTCTATGAAGGCGCCTACAATTTTATGTCAGACATGAGTCCGGATGTGCGGCTCGAAGCCAAAGATTCAGACCTACCCAACATGAAGAGAAAAGTGGTGCGCGGCGGTAGCTGGAAAGATATTGCTTACTACCTGCAGGTGGGCACCAGGAGTTATGAATACCAGGATACGGCTAAATCATATATTGGTTTCCGATGTGTGATTGACCTGGCTCCGAAATGGAAAAAATAATCAACTAAGTGTACACACGTTTTTAATAGTCCAATCATCCTAAACATTTAAACCACACCAATAAATAACCCCAATTATGGCATCAGGTATTTCCCCCGCAACAAACCGTATTGTTAATGTTATTGTGTGCCTTGGCGCTGCAGTTGTAATCTTTGGCGCTATGGCTAAGATCCTTCACTTGTCATGGGCCGATTGGGCATTGAAAATTGGCCTTACCACAGAAGCAATGATCTTTATCGTCTACGCGATCCTGCCGCCGCCTGATGTTACACATGGTTCATCTGAACCTGCTGGCAATCCGGCGCTGGGTATGATGGAAAAAATGTTACAGGAAGCTGATATCACACCTGCCAATCTCTCTAAACTCAGTGCTGGCTTTCACAAACTGGGCACAACAGTAGATAAAATGGGGGAAATAGGAGACGTAGTGAAATCTACGGGCGACTTCTCTGCCAAAGCAAAAGAAGCTACGGTGGCCCTGGCTTCTGTTAAAGATGCCGTGACTAATGTAACACAGTCACTGGCCGGTTTTAATAGCGCTTCTGAACATACCAAACAATTTCATGACCAGGTACAGGTACTGACCAAAAATTTATCTTCTTTAAATACGATTTACGAATTGGAATTACAGGAAAGCAATAACCACCTGAAAGCATTGAACCAGTTCTATGGAAAACTGGCGCAGGCTTCTGCTGCTATGTCCAGCAGTGCAGATGATGCCATCAAGGCCAAGGAACAGATCACTGCATTAGCTAATAACTTAGGTAAGCTGAACCAGGTTTATGGGAACATGCTTACTGCTATGCAGGGTAGGGGATAGCCGTTAGATGATGAAATGCAGCTACTAGGAAACCAAACTAATTGTAAACCGATTTGTAAAATTTAAGAAAGCATGTCACTACCCAAGGAGCCGCGGCAGAAGATGATCAACTTCATGTACCTGGTGCTTACTGCCATGTTGGCGTTGAATGTATCATCTGAAATCCTTAACGCATTTAAAACTGTTGACCGCAGTCTGATGACAGCCACCGAAATCGTAGAAAGGAAAAATGCAGACGTATTTAAATCATTCCAGAGAAAATTAGACGATCCCAAAACAAAAGAAAAAGCAGCGCTCTGGATGCCTAAGGCACAAAAAGCAAAGGCTTTGTCAGATGAGATGTACAATTACTTAGAGGCGTTGAAGCTGGAACTGAAGAAAGAATCAGGGTTGAAAACGGAGGATGGAAAAGAATACTATAAAGAAGATGACCTGGATGCCCCTACCCGTTTAATGGTATCAACCCCCCCCAACGGCAAAGGAAGAGGGAAAGAACTTTATGCCAAACTACAAAAATTCAGAGAGGAGTTATTAGGGATCGACCCTGGTATTAAAAAAGATGTAGGTCCTAACCTGCCACTCGATCTGAGCATACCCAAAACCAATAACCAGGCTGGGAAAGATGACTGGTCATTCGAATATTTTCACATGACACCAAGCGTGGCAGCGCTTACCATAATGAGTAAGTTTCAGAATGACATTAAGAACAGTGAAGCTCAGGTAGTGGAATACTGTCATAAAGAAATTGGCGAGGTGGAAATTGTTTATGATGAGTTCAAAGCTTTTGCAGGAACTAATTCACAATACCTGATGCCGGGAGAAGAACTGGTGATAACGGCAGGTATGGGTGCATTCAGTAAAGCTGCCAAACCAAGTATTACTGTTGATGGCGTAAGTGTACCGCTTAATGCAGATGGAGCAGCAGAATATAAAACAACAGTGAGCAGTCCCGGTGCCAATGCGAAAAAAATCAGGATCACTTATACCAAACCCGATAATACCATTGCAACTGTTGAAAAAGAAGTGAAGTATACGGTAGGTGTTCCGGCGGGCCTGGTGGTGTCAACCGATAGGACAAGGGTATTTTATAAAGGTATTGAAAACCCGTTGAGTGTTACCGGCGGCGGCGGTGATGAGAAAGTGAATGTAAATGTAGAAGGCAATAATGTGGCAATAAAGAAAGCCGGACCCGGTCAATACTTAGTGACGGCTAACCAGTTGGGAACTGTTAATGTGATAGCAACAGATGGAAAACATACCCAGCGGGTAGCCATACCGGTAAAGAAAATACCGGATCCTATAGCCATTGTAGGCGGTAGTGCAGGTGGTACCATGAGTGCGAATGTATTCAGGGTGCAGACAGGTGTTGTGGCGGACTTAAGGGATTTTGTGTTTGAAGGGATCAAGTTCAATGTGATTTCCTTTATGGTGATCTGTACCGGTAAAGGATTTGATGAACCTGAGTTTGCACAGGTGAGCGGACCAGCATTCAGCGGCGGCGCCACCGCTCTCATCAAGCGTTGCCAGGCCGGTACAACAGTGACTATTGGAGAGATTAAATTATCGGAACCAGGCGGCGGTACCCGCAAGCTTGATCAGAATATTACATTCATATTGCAATAACGCTGAACTATGAAAAAGACATCATTTCTTTTAATGCTGGCCACATTGCTGATAGGCAGTGGCGTGATGGGACAGTTCAATTTCCCTGGTAAAAAAACAGGTGCGGCTGCCGCAGATACAACAGGGAAACAAAAACCTGCAACCATTACCAACAAGGTTGGTGGTGGGGTACAACAAAATCCACAGGCAGCAAATGCTGCCAATGCCAAGCCTGTTAAAACGATTGATACAACAACCGTAGGTGGGTTTGGAGAGGTTGTCCCAAAAGGGTTACGCAGCGGAACGGCTGTCGAAAGAACCATCACCAGGGAGAAAAAGCCTTTGGCATATGAGCATTTAAGGGAAGATGACTGGTTATTCAGCGAATTCATCTGGCGTGAAATTGATGGACGGGAAAAGATCAATCAATCATTCATGTATCCAGGTAAAGATGATATGGGCGACCAGCGTTTCTTCGCTATCCTGTTAAGTGCCATTAAGAACGACAGTGTAGTGGCCTTCTCAGCAGAAGGCGGTGACGACAGGTTTACCAAGCCCCTGCCTTACATGGATGTGCTGAAAATGCTGAAGGGGAACTTAGATACACAATTGGTACAGAATGCGAATAATCCCAATGTATTTGATACCACAGTGATCTATGATACCAAATATGCACCCAACCCGGATTCGATCTATACATTCAGGTTAAAGGAACAGTGGATATTTGACAAAGAAGCCAGCAGAATGTTCTGCAGGATCATCGGCATTGCACCCGTGGCTAAGATTATGGTGAACAATAAACCCACCAGCAAAACACTGTTTTGGGTATACTATCCAGATTTACGCCAGACACTGACCAAATACCTGGTATACAATCCCAAAAGTTTTGCCAGCAGGATGACATGGGAAGATCTCTTTGAAAGCCGGTTCTTCTCAAGTTATATTATTAAAACAACTAATAGTAACCCTACGGACAAATACCTGAGCGGTTTGATCAAAGATCCGTTGTTCAGGCTATTGGAAGGAGATAATATCAAGGAAAGGCTCTTTAATTATGAGCAGGACCTATGGTCATATTAATATTATTTGCAAAATATTCCAGGTTGAAAAGAGGCTTTTGGCCTCTTTTTTTATACAATTTGATTTTTACATTATATTTTTTGTACAAGGATTGTTGATTAATTAAACTGATTCATTATCTTTACTATGGTTTTTCATAGGATATTGGATTTTAAAAACGGGGCTGGATTTCTATCCTGGCCCCTTTTTTATTAATGCAATGTTAAATATTGGAGTGAAAATGCGCCCAAACCAGCCTTGCCCTGGGTTTCCCGATCTCGGATGCAAGCTCTTCTTCCGTCAGCTGTTCTATTCTTTTCATCGATTTATAGGTCTTCAGTAAATGATCAGCTGTTTGTCTGCCGATCCCTTTGATGTTTTCCAAGCCATTTTTAAACGTTCCCTTTGACCGTTGGTTACGGTGGAAACTAATGCCAAAACGATGCACTTCATCGCGAATGCGCCTGACCAGCTTGAGACTGTCACTATCCCATGGAAGTTTAACCGATGCAGTATCTCCCGGGAAAAAAATCTCTTCTTCATTTTTAGCCAGCCCAACTACGGTTGTCTTGCCTGTCAGGCCCAGTGCACCGACACTTTCCATGGCAGCACTCAACTGCCCCTTGCCCCCGTCAATAATGATCAGCTGCGGCAATGCCTGTCCTTCTGATAGCAGCCGATGATATCTTCTGTACACTACTTCTTTCATCGTGGCAAAGTCATTAATACCCTCAACCGTCTTTACATTAAAGTGACGGTAATCTTTTTTGCTTGGCATGCCCTCGCGGAAACAGACCATCGCAGAAACGGGATAACTGCCCTGGAAATTAGAGTTGTCAAAACATTCGATATGATCAGGTACCTCGATCAATTGCAAATAGTCTTTTAATTCATACAACACTTCCTTTTTCTCGGCCGCTGTTTTGTCCTCCAGGTGAAGTCTCTTTTTTTTCTGTAATTCTTCCCGGAAGTACATTACATTCT